>NZ_JBHYVA010000047.1:0-23596 GCF_042750055.1 Streptomyces sp. NPDC059456 | reverse complement strand
CCCCGAAGCCGTCCACGGCACCGCCGAGGCGATGTTCACCGTCGTGGACGCCAACGGGGACGGCGAGATCGACCGGACCGAGTACCGGCAGATGATCGAGGCGTTCAGCGGTCGGAGCACGGACACCGACACCGCCTTCGGCAGGCTCGACCTCAACGGGGACGGCCGTATCAGCCGGGACGAGTTCCGGACCGGCTGGTACGAGTTCTGGGCCGGTACCGACGATTCCGCTCCCGGCGGCCTGCTCTTCGGCCCCCTCGACGCCGCCTGAGGGTGCGGAGTCCGGCCAACTCGCGCCGTCGTGTGTGCCACATCTCACCTGCCCCGCGCGACGGCGTCCGGGGACTGCTACAGATCATGGGGAATCCGGACATGTCTGCTGTCTTCGCTGGTAGTTGAGGCGGAAGTCCGTTGCCGTCGGTGGAAACCTGCTGCTAACGTCCCGTTCGACCAGGGGACATGATGAGTTCATCTTGACGCGTGGAATGTCAGTTCTTCCCCGTCTCCCCGCCTTCTCATGGCATCCAGCGCTGCATGCCGTTGCAATCGAATCTCGACGCCTGCCCGACATGCGGCGGCGTCAACGGCACGGGGGCCCGTCGATGGCGATTTTGCGTACCGAGCGTTTTGCAGATCTGGTCCGGCGGTGTGCCGAGGAGGCCGCAGTGCTGGGCTCCGCGGGGGCCGTGGTGCGTCACGCGGCCACGCTCGGCGACCGGCTCCCGCTCGCGCTGGGACTGGCCGCACCCACCGCCGAGGAGGCGTACCTCCTCGAAGCGGCGGAGGACTCCGGCGCCACCGTGCACCACACCCCGGGGGCGGGGGCGGGCGCGGACCGGGTGCTGATCGGCCGCACCGGGCGCGTGCACATCGTCCCCGCGGGCGAGCCGGCGCCGGAGGGCGCCGCTTTGGTGGGGGAGATCGACTGGCACGGGAAGCGCCCCACCGACCTCGGCGAACACCTCGCCCACCTGCGCGCCCGGTGCCGGGCGGACCGGGAGGGCGTGAAGAAGTGGCTCCTGGCGGAAGGGCCGGAGCGCGCCGTCGGCCTGGTCCGCACGCTGCGCGGCACGCTGCGCCACGTGGGTCCGATCCTCGTGCACGTCGGCGACCGCCACTTCACCAACCTCGGCAAGGCGAGCAACCTGGTCGGCAAGTCCGTCTCGGCGGACTCGCCGGCCTGCCGGCTGAACGCCCTGGAGCCCCTGAACCTCCTGGAGTGGCCCGCGGAGGACTGCGTCTTCGTGGTGCTGCTGAGCATCCTGATCGCCTCCGGAACCGCCTCGCGCGCCGAGGAGTTCAGCGGGACGCAGCTGTCCGTCGAGCGCCTGGAGGAGTTCGTCCGCGGCCGGATCCAGGCCTATCGCGCGGACGTCCCGGAGGACGTCGAGGCCCTTCCCCCCGTGGACCGGCTGTGGGGACTGGCCCGCCTCTGCGCCGAGGCGCGCCGTCGCGCGCTCGACGCGGGCCGGCCCGTCTACCGCGTGGTGCAGGGCATGACCATCAACAAGGAGGAGCGGGCCTTCGACGAGCCGGTCGGCGCCGCCGACCTGCCGGACGAGGTACGCGAACTCCTGCGGCCGTACCTGACGGATGCCCAACTCCCGCTGCTGGAACGGCCGGTCGAGCTCGCCGAGGCGTGGTCCCCGCACTTCCCCGGATTGCACGGGCCTGCCGGGGCGCCCTTCTCGACGGGTTTCGAGCACCTGCTGCACCGCATCGTCGCCGTCGCCACCGCCGCCACCCGCTCGCACGTCGGCATGTCCCGCGGGCCCAAGGACGTCGGCCTGCTGAGCACGCTGCTCGCCGCCGGTGATCCGGCGCCGGGCTCCTGGAAGACCAGCGACTACTACTGCTGCGTGGTGCCCGCCCCGGAGTTCGCCTCGCGCTTCGCCGCGGAGCCGGAGAGCCTGGTCCAGGTCGTCCGGGCGATCGCGGCCCGGATGCGCTGGAACGGCTGGCACTTCATGCCGGCGGTGGCGGGCCCCGCCGAGCTCTTCGAGGACCGCGACTGGTTCTTCCCGCCGGCCATGCCGGACATCACCGAATGGACGTCGCACCACCACCAGGGTCACGTGGCCAACGGGGTGCGGCACGCCATCCGGGTCCCGCTGCCGCTGGTGCTGGCCGGCACGTCCCGTCCCGGCATCCACGACTTCCGGCTCATGCGCTCGGACGGCGATCCCTACGAGCCGGCCGACCTGCGGGCCGCGATGGCCGTGGCCAGGGTGCTGCAGAGCCTGTACCAGGCGCACGCCGCCGCGTTGGAGAGCGGGAGCACGCTCACCGTCCGCGACTTCGACAACCGCTGGTACCAGGCCGTGTACCAGCACGTGGAGCGGGGTGCGGAACGCGGCACCGGGCAGGGCGCCCCTGACGCGGACCCGGCCCCGGCCCTGTGATTCCTTTCAGCCCGAACGCAACGCACTGCACGCACGAAGGATGGTGTCAGAGCAGGTGAACGCACCCACTGCAGGCCCGGCCCGACCGGTGCTGGTCGTCGGCTGGAAGGCCAAGGCCGTCAAGGCGCTGGTACGGCACGGCGCCGAGGTCACCAGCGTGGTCGCGCCCGACGAGGCGGCCAAGTGCCGCAGGCTCGGCCTGGGTGCCACCCTGGTCGCCGCGGACACCGCCCGGGCCGAGGACGTCGCGGCCGCGCTCGCCCGGCACGGACGCACCGCCGCGGAGTACGACGTGGTGTGCAGCCCGCAGGAGCTGACCGTGCAGACGGCGGCGATGCTCGGCGCCGCCCCCGGCAACACGGCGATACCGATGCCGGTCGCCCTGGCGCTGCGCGACAAGGCCGTGCAGAAGGCGGCGGTCAGGGCGGCCGGCCTGCCCGTGGCCCGCTGCCACGTCGTCCCCCGCACCGCCGGCCTCGCGGCGGTCGCGGCGGACGGCCCGGTCGTCGTCAAGCCCGTCAACGGTGCGGGAAGCGCGGACACCCACCGGGTCGGTACGCCGCAGGAGGGCGCCGCGCTGGCGGACCGCCTCACCGCGCAGGGGCTGCCGGGTCCCTGGCTGGTCGAGGAGTTCGTCCACGGCAGCGAGCTCCAGGTGGACGGGGTGGTCCGGGGCGGCGAGCTGCTCCTGCTGTCGGTCTCCCGGTACCTGGACAACGTCATCCTCATCCACGACGGAGGCGTCGTCGGCTCCGCCTCCCTCTCCCCGGCCGGCCACCCCGCACTGTACGAGCGGACGCGCGCGCTCGCGGCAAGGGCCCTGGCGGCGCTCGGCTTCACCGACGGCGTCTTCCACATGGAGGTCTTCAGCGACGGGGAGCGGATCGTCTTCAGCGAGGTCGGCGGGCGCGTCGGCGGAGCCCTCACCGACGAGCAGCTGCGCCACGGCTACGGCGTGGACATCTACGACGAGTGGGCCCGCGCCGTCCTCGGCCTGCCCAGCGCCCTCACCGGTGATCAGGCGGCGCCCGTCGGCAGTGTCGGCTACATCCACCTCACCGTCGCCCCGGGGAAGGTGGCGGCCCTGCCGAGCGAGCAGGAGCTCGCCGCCCGGCCCGGCGTGCTCCACGCGGAGCTGGACGTGGAGGTCGGCGACACCGTCGGCGACCTGTCCGCCAGTTCCCACCTGCGCGCCGCACGCGTCCTGGTCCGCGGAACCGACGACGTGGGCGTGGCCGCCGACCTGCGGGCGCTGTCCACCTGGTTCCGTGGCGCCACCGTGATCGTCCCGGCGTCCTGATCCTCCCCACCGGGACCGCACCCGGCTCGCCCCCGAACAGGCCATCGCACCACCGCACGACAACGGAGAGAGCGGACATGACAGCAACCGAACCGGGCCGTCCCGACGCCCCCGACGCCCCCGGCGCCGACCGGGTCGTGGTCCTGGGCTGGAAGCCCACCGAGGTGCTGACCGCCCTCACCGCGCACGGGGCGCGCGTGCTGTGCGTCTGCGAGCCCGCGGACGCGGACGCCGCCGGGGCGGCGGCCGGCGTCGCGGAGGCGGTGGTCGTCGCCGGCTCGGTCACGGACGCCGCGGAGGTCGTCGCCGCCCTGGCCCGCGCCGAAGTGCGGCTCCCGGCCGACGCGGTGGTCTGCTCGGCCGACGAATTCCCGCTGGTGACCGCGTCCGTGGCGGCTGAGGCCCTGGGCTGCCGCTCCTGGCCCGTCTCCCGGGCCCTTGCCCTGCGCGACAAGTACGTGCAGAAGCAGCTGGTCCGCGCCGCGGGCATCCCCGTGGCCGAGGCCGCGACCGTCGACGGCCTGGACGAGCTGGCCCGGGTGCCCTTCGGCCCCCCGTACGTGGTGAAGCCGTTCGACGGAGCCGGGGCGCGGCAGACCGCCGTCGTGCGCACGGACGCCGACATCGCGGCGGCGTCCCTGCGCGAGGACGCCGGGTCCCGCGGACCGTGGCTGGTCGAGAGCTTCGTCGAGGGTGCGGAGCTCCACCTCGACGGAGTCGTCCGCGACGGGATCGTGCAACTCCTGTCCGTCTCCCGCTACCTGAACAACATCATGGACTTCCGCACCGGCGGCCTCGTCGGCTCCGCGGTCCTCGACGCCGCCGCCCATCCGCAGCTGCACGCCGCGGCCGCGGACATCACCACCCGGTCGCTGCACGCCCTCGGCCACCGCGACGGCGTCTTCCACCTGGAACTCTTCGAGCAGGCGGGCGGACTGGTCTTCGGCGAGTGCGCGGGCCGCGTCGGCGGCGGGCGCGTGGACACCGTGGTCCGGCTCAAGTTCGGCGTCGACCTCCATGACGAATGGGCGCGGGCCGTCCTCGGCACGCCCTCGGCCGTCGCCTCCGCCGAGCAGGACGAGCGCAGCTTCGGCTGGGTGCACCTGCCCGCCGTACCGGGCCGGATCACGGCCATGCCCACCGCGGACGAGATCCGCAGCCGCCCCGGTGTGGAACTCGTCGAGTTGAAGCTCGCCGTCGGCGACACCGTCACCGACGTGCTGAAGGACTCCAACGCGCGCTCCGGCCGGGCCGTCGTCTCCGGCCGCGACGCGGCCGAGGTCGCGGAGCGGCTGGTGGACCTCACGCAGTGGTTCCGCGGCCGGGTCGTGACCGGGCCGGCCGCGGCCGGACGGCCGGAACCGGCGGCCGGCCCGGGCCGGCGGCCCGACCGGGCGCTGTGATGCCCCGCGGAGCCGCCCTGATGAGCCGTCTGCTGCCCGCGAGCGGCCCCGGCCGCCTCCTCGCGGCGGGCTCCTTCGTCGACTCGCTCGGATCCGGTCTGTTCCTGGCGGTGTCCACGCTGTACTTCGTGGGCGGCGTCGGCATCGCGCCCGGCCGGCTCGCGCTCGCCCTCGCCGTCGCGGGCTGCCTGGGCCTGTTCAGCAGCACCCCCAGCGGCCGGCTGGCGGACCGGTACGGAGTACGGCCCGTCTACGTGAGCGTCCTGCTGCTGCGCGCCCTGGCCTACAGCCTGTACGTGGCGGTCGACGGCCCGGTCGGCTACCTGGCGGTCACCTGCCTGGCCACCGTGGCGGACCGGGCGTGCTCCCCGCTCACCCAGACCGCGGTCCGCACCGTCGTCGGCGCCCGGGACCGCAACCGCACGATGGCCTCGATCCGGGCCCTGCGCAACGTCGGCTACACCGTCGGCACCCTCGTCGCCGCCGCGGCCGTCGCCGCCCACAGCACGCCCCTCGTCCACGCGCTCTTCCTGGCCAACGGCCTGACCTTCCTCGTCACCGCGTGGTGCGCCCGCCGTGCCCTCGGCCGGGTCCGGCAGGCCGACGGGACGCCGGCACCGTCCCGGCCGCGGCCCGACGCCCCGGCCGGGGCCGGCGCCGCCCCCGCGGCGCCGGCCCGTTCGCCGCTGCGCAGCCGCCGGTTCCTGGCGCTGACCGTCGGCAACGGCCTGATGTGCCTGCACGACACCGTTCTGGTGGTCGCCCTGCCGGTCTGGGTCCTGCACCACGATGCGATTCCGCAGGGCGTCCTGCCCGTACTGCTCGCCCTCAACACCGCCCTCACCGTGCTCGTCCAGCTCTGGATCTCCGCCCTGGACGTGGACCGCAGGCTCGCCCTGCGCATGCTGTGGGGCGCCGCCGGCACGCTCGTCGCGTCCTGCCTCCTCGTGGCCTGCGCCGGCGCCGCTCCCACCGTCACCGGCACCGCCCTGCTCGCCGGGGCCGTCGTCCTCCTCACCCTCGGCGAGAACCTCCACGCGGCCTGCGCCTGGTACCTCTCCGACGCCCTGGCGCCCGCGAGCTCGTACGCGCGCCACATCGGAGCGTTCGGCACGTCCGTCACCGCCCACGGCCTGCTCGGCCCGGCGCTCGTCCTGGGAGTGCTGCTCCCGCTCGGGGCGGGCGGCTGGGGCGTCCTCGGAGCGCTGTTCGCCGCGGGAGCGGGCGGCATGGGCCTGGCGTCGGCCCGGGCCGCCCCGTCCCGCGGCGGCGAGCCGGCCCCGGAGCCCTCCGCCGAGGCCTCCCCCGGGCCCTCCGCCGAGCACTCCCCGGAGCCCTCCCCGCCGCTCGCAGCGCCGGATCAGCAGTCCGCCCCGCCCGCCGGAACGGCCGTCCGCTGAATCCCGTCCTGCGCAAGGCCGCCGTCCGCGCACCCGCCGTCCGGTCCACGCTCTCGAGACAAGGAACCCCCCGTCCATGACCCAGCCCACCGTCCTCTACGTCGGCACCCGCCGCGGCGCACCGGAGGCCAACCGCGCCCTGATGGCCGCCCGCAACGCCGGCTTCCGTGTGGCCGTCCTCGGCTCCGTGGCGCCGGGCCTGCAGGCGGACCTGATCCACGACGTCCAGAAGGTCAGCCTCTCCGACCGCGAAGCTGCGCTGCGGGCCGGGCTCGAACTCGCCCGCCGGACCGGCGCGAGCGGCGCCCTGGCCTGGACCGACGGCGGCGTGGAACTCGCCGCCGCGCTCTCCGACCGCTGCGGCTGGCGCGGAGTCCCGGTCGAGGCCGCCCACCGCGCCCGCAACAAGCACTCCATGCGGGCGGCCCTGGCGCACCGCCCCGACCTGATCCCCGCCTTCCGGCACGTCACCTCGCTGGAGGAGCTCCTCGCCGCCCGCGAGGAGGTGGGCGCGCCCGCCGTCCTCAAGCCGGCCGGCGGCAGCGGCAGCCGCTCCATCCTGCAGGTGGAGCCGGACACCGATCTGCACGCCCTGTACGCCCAGGCGACCGCGCTGACCCTGCCCAGCGTCGCCTCGATCTTCGCCGACTACCCCGGCGAGTTCGTCTACGAGGAGCGCCTCGCGGGCACCGAGCACAGCGTCGAGGGCTACGTCCACGACGGCGTCACCCACATCGCGGGCATCACCGACAAGCAGGTCACCTTCCCGTACTACGTGGAGTACCAGGAGATCCACCCCACGGCGCTGCCCGCGGACACGGTCGAGTCGGTGCACGCCCTCACCCGCGAGGTCACCCGGGCGATCGGCCTCGACTGGTGCGGATTCCACCTGGAGTGCCGCGTCCTGCCCGACGGCAGCGCCAAGCTGCTGGAGATCGCGGCCCGCCCCGGCGGCGGCTACATCACCTCCCACCTGGTCCCCGGGAGCACCGGCGTCCCGTTCCACGAGAACCTCGTGCGGCTCACCGCGGGCGAGGTGCCCGACCTGGAGCACCGCACCCGGTCCTTCTTCGGCAGCCGCAGCATCCTCAGCCCGGCCGAGGGCGTCTACGAGGGCCTCGACGGGCTCGACGACGTACTGCGCGTCGACGGCCTGGAACACCTCTTCTTCGGCGCCCGGCCCGGCGACAAGATCACCCTGCCGCCCGGCGACGCCGGCAGCTGCGAGGTCGCCAGCGCACTCGTGCGCGGGCCGCGCTTCGCCGACGTCCAGGAGGCCCTCGACCGTGCCGCGGAGCTCGCCCGCCCCCGCATCGCCTGACCCGGAACCGCCCTGAACCCCGTACCTCCCGGTGCGCAGAGAGAACAGAGAACCACGTCATGACCAGCATCGTCATTCCGGCCGACCTCCTGCCCGCCGACGGGCGTTTCGGGGCGGGCCCCTCCAAGATCAGGCCGCAGGCCCTGGAAGCACTGGCCGGCAGCGGTGAGGTGCTCGGCACCTCCCACCGGCAGGCACCGGTCAAGTCGCTCGTCGGCCGGATCCGCGCCGGGCTCACCGACCTGTACGACCTCCCCGACGGCTACCAGGTCGTCCTGGGCAACGGCGGAGCCACCGCCTTCTGGGACATCGCGGCCTTCGGACTGATCGCGAACCGGTCCCAGCACCTGGTCATCGGCGAGTTCTCCGCCAAGTTCGCCACCTCCGCGACCACGCCGTGGCTGGCCGAGCCCTCGGTCATCCGCGCCGAGCCCGGCTCCAGCGCGCAGCCGCTGGCCGAGGCCGGAGTGGACAGCTACGCGCTGATCCACAACGAGACCTCCACCGGCGTGGCCGCGTCCGTCCGGCGCGTGCCGGGAGCCGACGACGGCGCCCTCACCCTGGTCGACGGCACGTCCGCGGCGGGAGGCATGGCCGTCGACATCACCCAGTGCGACGCCTACTACTTCGCGCCCCAGAAGAACCTCGGCTCCGAGGGCGGCCTCTGGATCGCGATCCTCTCGCCCGCGGCCGTCGAGCGTGCGCACGCCGTCGCCGCCTCCGGCCGCTACGTCCCGCCGTTCTTCTCCCTGCCGGTGGCCATCGACAACTCCGCCAAGGACCAGACCTACAACACCCCGGCCCTGAGCACCCTCGTCCTGCTCGCCGAGCAGCTCGACTGGATCAACGGCCAGGGCGGCATGGCCTGGGCGGCGGCGCGTACCGCGGACTCCTCCTCGCGCCTCTACACCTGGGCCGAGAAGTCCCCCCTGGCCACTCCGTTCGTCACCGACCCCGCCCTGCGCTCGCCCGTGGTCGCCACCATCGACTTCGACGACAGCATCGACGCCGGAGCGCTGGCGAAGGTCCTGCGGGCGAACGGCATCGTCGACACCGAGCCGTACCGCAAGCTGGGCCGCAACCAGCTGCGCGTGGCCTGCTACCCGTCCGTCGAGCCGGCCGACGTGGACGCCCTGACCGCCTGCATCGACCACGTCGCAGCCCGCCTGGCCTGAGACCGGTCCGGGCGGCACGGCCCCGATGCGGGTGGGGCGCCGATCGCCGGGATAGTCTCCGGGGGCCGTCGCGGGGCCCGCCGGACCCGGGCGGAGGGTCGGCACCGGGACGTGGGGGTAGGTCGTGCGGGGGCGGTACGCGGAGCGGGAGCGGATCGAGCGGTTGCTCGCGGACGCGCGCCGGGGGGCGAGCGGTGTCCTGCTGCTGCACGGTGAGGCCGGCATCGGGAAGACCGCGCTGCTCGACCATGCCGCCGAACGGGCGCACGGTGTACGGGTGTTGCGGGTCGAGGGCATCGAGTCGGAGATGGAGATGGCCTTCGGCGGGCTGCACCAGCTCTTCCTGCCGGTGATGGACCTGGTCGACGCGCTGCCGGTGCCGCAGGCGGCCGCGTTGCGGTCGGTGTTCGGCCTCAGCGGCGACGGGGTGCGCGACCGCTTCGGCATCGGGCTCGCGGTGCTCACGCTCCTGTCGGAGGCTGCCGCCGACGGCCCGCTGCTGTGCCTGGTCGACGACGCCCAGTGGCTCGACCAGCCGTCGGTGGACATGCTGGCCTTCGCCGCGCGCCGGCTGCGGGCGGAGGGCGTGGTGATGCTGTTCGCGGTCCGCGACGGGGCGCCCGGCGCCGTCGTGAAGGGGCTGCCCCGGATGCCGGTCGACGGGCTGGACCGGGCGGCCGCGGCCGAGTTGGTGCCGGACCTGCCGCCGTACGTCGTGGACCGCGTCATCGAGGAGGCCCGCGGCAACCCGCTGGCCCTGATCGAGCTGTCCGCCGCGCTCACCCCGGCCCAGCGGGCCGGACGGCTCGGCCCGTCCGCGCTGCCCGACGCGGCCGCCGGACTGCCGAGCCGGCTCCAGGACGGCTTCCGGGAGCAGATCCGGCGGCTTCCCGAGGCCGCCCGGACGGTGCTGCTGGTGGCCGCCGCCGACGACACGGGGGACCTCACGGTCGTACTGCGTGCGTCGGGCCGGCTCGGCGCGGCGGTCGAGGACCTGGAGCCCGCCGAGCGCGCCGGGTTCGTCCTGCTGTCCGGAGAGGTGCTGCGGTTCCGGCACCCGCTGGTGCGCTACGCCGCGTACCAGGGCGCCCCGCTCGTCCGGCGGATCGCCGTGCACCGGGCGCTGGCCCGGGCGCTGGGCGAGGCCGGCCATGCGCACCGGCGGGCCTGGCACCTGGCCGCCGCGTCGACGGGCCCGGACGAGGGGGTCGCCGAGGAGCTGGAACGGGTCGCCGAGTGGGCCGACAGCCGGCAGGCGATGGCGTCCGCGTCCGCCGCGTACGAGCGTGCCGCCCAGCTCACCGCGGATCCGCGGGCGCGGGCGCGGCGGCTGGTGTCGGCGGCGCAGCGGGCCGCCGATGCCGGGCAGGACGAGCGGTGCGGCGCGCTGGCCGACCGGGTTCCGCAGCCGCTGGACGACCCGGGTGTCGCGGCGGACTTCGCGCGCGCCCGGGCCGTGGTCGAGCTGGGCTTCCGCAGGCCGGCGACGGCGGCCCGGATCCTGGTCGACAGCGCGGACCTGACGGGCGCCGAGCGACCGGAGATGGTGGCGTCGCTGCTGACGGATGCGGTCCACGCGGCGTTCTGCGCCGGGGACGCGGCACTGATCGAGGAGGTCGCGCTGCGCTCCCCCGCCCTGCCCGTGCTGGCCGTACCGGCCGGACTGTTCGGCGGTGACGTGCCCGGCGGCCTGGCGGCGGCCCGCGCACTCGCCGACGCCCCGGCCGACGGTGTGATGGACCGTCTGATGACCGGGATCTACTTGCAGGTGACGGGCGCCCACCGGGAGGCCCGGGAGGCTGCCGCCGGCGTCGTCGCGCACTGCCGCGACCAGGGCGTCGGCGGCTGGCTGCCCACCGCGTTGCACCTCCTGGTCCGCACGGAGCTGTCCCTGGGCCACCTTGACGAGGCGTCGGCACGGGCCGTCGAGGCGCTCCGCTTGGCCGAGTCCCACGACCTGGCCCACCGGGCCGCCCACCTGCGTGCCGCGCTGGCGATGCCGGCGGCCGTACGGGGCGAGGAGGAGCGGGTCCGTGAGCTGACCGGCGAGGCGTTGGAGTACACCCGGCCGCGCGGGGTCGGCCGGGGCACGGCGGACGCCCTGTGGGCACGGGGCGTGCTCGAACTCGGCCTGGGCCGGGCGGATGCGGCGTTGGAGCAGCTGGAGGCGGCTCGCGCGGAGGTGGTCCACCCGCTGCTCTGCCTGCCGCTGCTGCCGGATCTGATCGAGGCCGCGGTGCGGGCCGGCCGCCCGGAGCGGGCGTCGGAAGCGGCCCGGCTGCTCGGGGAATGGGCGACCGCGCTGGGAGAGGACTCCCTCGCCGCGCCGGCCCGCCGCTGTCTGGCGCTGACCGGCCCGGACGGCGAGGCCGAGGGGCACTTCCTCGCGGCGCTGGCCCTGCACGAGGGCGGCAGCGACCACGACCGGGCCCGGACGGCGCTGCTGTATGGGGAGTGGCTGCGCCGGCTGCGCCGCCAGATCGACGCCCGGGACCCGTTGCGCGCCGCTCTCGACGGGTTCGAACGGCTGGGTGCCCGGCCCTGGGCCGACCGGGCCCGGACGGAACTCGCCGCCGCGGGCGGGCAGACCGGGCTCACGGCTCCCGAGGACGGGCCGATCGGTGTGCTGAGCCCGCAGGAGCGCGAGGTGGTCCGGCTGGCGGCGGCCGGTGCCAGCAACCGGGAGATCGGCGCCCGGCTGTTCCTCAGCCCGCGCACGGTCGGGCACCACCTCTACCGCGCCTTCCCGAAACTGGGCGTGAGTTCCCGCACCGAACTCTCCGCTCTGCTGGCGTCATGAGGCGGCCGGCCCCACGAAGCCGGCGTCATGAGGCGGCCGGGTCATGAGGCGGGGCCCGGCTCCGGCGCCGACCAGATCAGCCGGGTCTGCGCGGTCCGGTACCCGGCCCGGGCGAACGCGGCGGCCATCGGCGCGTTGTCGGTGTCGGTGGTGGCGGTGATCAGCTCGGCTCCCGCCTCCACCTGCACGCGGGTGATCTCGGCGAGCACGTCGTCGACGTATCCCCGTCCGCGCAGCTCGGGGACGACGCCCAGGTAGCCGACGTTGCGGCCGTACGGCGTCGCCGAGGGCAGGGCGAGCCCGGCGACCCGGCCGTCGGGGGTGCGGGCGATCCGCCACCAGGAGCGCTCCCCCGGGCAGCCGAGGTAGAAGTCGACCTCCTCGCGGGCGGTGGCCTCCGCTCCCCTCACCGCCAGGTTCCGGCGGGTCTCCCCGTCCAGGCTGCCCACCGCGATCCGCCGGAAGACGTCGAGGAACTCCTCGTCCGTCCCCTCGGTGAAGACGAGGCGCCCACTGGAGGCCGGGAGTGCGGCCCCGGGCGTCCATTCCAGACGCAGCCGTTCGACCACATCGGTCAGTCCGGCCGCCAGGGCGGCGTCCCGCCGCCAGTCGGCGGCCGCGACGGTGGCGGGGTCCTCTCGCCAGCCGTTCGGCAGGGTCAGGTTGTAGAGCGGGGCCTTGGCGGCCCCCTGCTCGGCGAAGGCCCGCAGGCCCGCGCCGATCAGCCGGGCCCCGAGCGCGGCGCGGTCGGCGACCGAGGGGTCGACGTACAGGCAGTCCAGGGCGACCGGGTGCTCGCTGCCGGCACGGCCCCACCACAGGGCCCGGGCCAGCACCCGGCCGTCCCGCTCGGCGATCCAGGTCCACTCCGGACGGTACATGCCCTGCGCGAGTTCCTCGCGGTACCGGTCGGCGGGGATCCAGCCGACCGGCTCGTCGACCGTCACGGCGGTGACGCGGTCGAGGTCGGCCGCGGTGGTGGGGCGGATCAGCACGGGGGCGCTGTTCTCCTTCGCGTACGTGGTGATGGCCGCGCCGGTGTTGAAGACCCGGGAGTCGGTCGGCTTGAACGTGAAGAGGTCCGGGCGGAACGGGGCGTCGAAGAGCGGTATGCCGGAGCCGATGACGACCGGATAGCGCTTGATGACCAACTCGTCGATCTCCTCCAGCAGTTGCCCGGCGAGGTTCGCCCCGCCGCACAGCCAGATGCCCGCCCCGTCCTGCTGCTTGAGGTCGCGGACGAACGCCACCGGGTCGGTGTCGACGACCTCCACGGCGGGGTCGGGCCGGGCGGGGGTGCGGGAGAAGACGTACTGCTTCAGGTGCGGGTAGGGGCTGGTGACGCCGGCCGCGAGAGCGGGCTCGTAGGTGTCACGGCCCATCAGCACGGTGTCGAACCGCTTGTTGGGGACCCCGTCGAGGCCCGACGGGCCCCGGCCGTGGGCCGGGATCGTCTCGGGGTACTCCGCCAGCAGTGCGGCGGCGAGGTCGCCCTCGAAGGGGAAGAAGTCGAACTGGCCGTCGGGGCCCGCGATGAATCCGTCGAGGGTGGCGCCGACGTAATAGGTGAGCTTGCGCACACGTCCTGCTTTCGTTGGCTGGTGCGTGATGTGTGGTGCTTGGTGACGTCACCGACGCTATGGCGCGGGCCCTGCGGCAGGCATCAGTCACCCCGACGTAACGTGAGCGGCCGCCGGGCCGCCGAGGCCCCGAGTGGCCCAGCCCCGGGTGCCGAGGCCGCGGTGGGCGGGCACAGTGGGCGCGGAGGGGGGAAGGTGGCGCGGGCGGCGCCGCGCACGCCGGACGGCGCGTGCCGCGCGGTGCGGGCCCACCGCCAGGAAACGAGAACGGGAGCACGGCGATGGCATCGGACGCACCCATGCAGCTCGGAATGGTCGGACTCGGCCGGATGGGTGCCAACCTGGTGCGCCGGCTCATGCAGGACGGCCACCGGTGCGTCGTCAACGACGTCGGCCCCGATGCCGTACGGGCGCTGGAGGGGGAGGGCGCGACACCGGCGTTCTCCCTGGAGGAGCTCGTCGAGCGGCTGGAGCGGCCCCGCACCGTGTGGCTCATGGTGCCGGCGGGCGTGGTCCAGGAGACCCTGGACCGGCTGGTCGGGCTCCTGGAGCCCGGTGACACGGTCATCGACGGCGGCAACTCCTACTACCGGGACGACATCACCCGGGCCCGGGCCCTCGCCGAGCACGGCATCCACTACGTCGACTGCGGCACGTCGGGCGGTGTCTGGGGCCTGGAACGCGGCTACTGCCTCATGATCGGCGGCGAGCAGGGTCCCGTGGAACGGCTCGCCCCCGTTTTCCGCACCATCGCGCCCGGCACCGGCAGCGCCGAGCCGACCCCCGGCCGGACCCGGGCCGGGGGCACCGCGCCGCACGGCTACCTCCACTGCGGGCCGAGCGGCGCCGGTCACTTCGTGAAGATGGTCCACAACGGCGTGGAGTACGGGATGATGGCCGCCATCGCCGAGGGCCTCGCCATCATCAAGCACGCCGACGCCGGCCTGCGCTCGCGTACCGCCGACGCCGAGACCGCTCCCCTGTCCGATCCCGAGGCCTACCGGTACGAGATCGACGTGGCCGAAGTCGCCGAGGTGTGGCGCCGCGGGTCGGTCGTCGGCTCGTGGCTGGTCGACCTCACGGCCGACGCCCTGGCCCGCTCCCCGCAACTGGACGACTTCTCGGGCCGCGTCTCCGACTCCGGCGAAGGGCGCTGGACCGTGCTGGCGGCCATCGAGGAGAGCGTGCCCGCCCCGGTGATCAGCGCTTCCCTGTACGAACGCTACGAGTCCAGGGGGCTGGGCGCGTTCACCGCCAAGGTGCTCTCCGCCATGCGCAGCGAGTTCGGCGGCCACGCCGAGAAGCGCCCCGGCGCGGACGCGTGAGGGGGCCCGCCATGGACACGGATTCCGGCACGTCCCGGCCCGGGCCGCGCCCCGCGGACCACGTCGTCGTGCTCTTCGGCGCGACGGGTGACCTGGCCAGGCGCAAACTGCTGCCGGGCCTCTTCCACCTGGCCAAGGCGGGTCTCCTGCCGGAGCGCTACCGCATCGTCGGCTCGGCCCCGGCGGCCGAGGCCCTGACCGACGAGCAGTTCCGCGCCCACGCCCGCCAGGCCGTGGCCGAGTTCGGCCGCTCGCGCCCCGAGGGCCCCGCGTGGCAGGAGTTCGAGGCCGCCCTGTCCTTCGGATCGGCCGACACGGACGCGACCGAGCCGCTGGTGACGGCCGTGGGCGAGGCCGAGCGGGCCGTCGGCGGCGCTCCGCGGCGGCTGTTCCACCTCGCCGTCCCGCCCGTGGCGTTCACCTCCGTCGTCGAACTGCTCGGGGCCGGCGGGCTGGCCCGGGACGCGCGGGTCATCGTCGAGAAGCCCTTCGGGACGGACCTCGCGTCCGCCCGCGCGCTCAACGCTGCCGTCCACGCCGTCTTCGACGAGTCCCGGGTGTTCCGCATCGACCACTTCCTCGGCAAGGAGGCGGTGGACAACATCCTCGCCCTGCGGTTCGCGAACGGTCTCTTCGAGCCGCTGTGGAACCGCGAGCACATCAGCCACGTGCAGATCGACGTGCCCGAACAGATCGACATCCAGGGCCGCGCCCACTTCTTCGAGGGCACCGGAACCTTCCGCGACATGGTCGTCACGCACCTGTTCCAGCTGCTCGGATTCGTCGCGATGGAGCCGCCGGTCTCCCTCGAAGCGCAGTCGCTGCGGGACGAGCAGGTCAAGGTGTTCCGCAGCATGCGGCCCCTGGACCCCGCCCACGCCGTGCGCGGCCAGTACACCGGCTACCGCGCCGAGCCGGGGGTCGACCCGGCCTCGGACACCGAGACGTTCGTCGCGCTGCGCGTCGACATCGACAACTGGCGCTGGGCCGGCGTGCCCTTCCACCTGCGCTCGGGCAAGGCGCTGGCCGAGGGCCGGCACGTCGTCACCCTCGGCCTGCGCGAGCCCGTGCTGGGCATGTTCCCCCTGGACGCCCGGGAGGCGGCCGACGGCCGCGCCAACGAAATCGTCATCGACTTCGCCGACCCCGGCTCCATCACCGCCCGCTTCCTCGCCAAGGAACCCGGCCCCACCATGCAGCTCGGGCAAGCCGACATGGTCTTCGGCTACCGCAGCTCCTTCACCACCGACAACTCCCTGGAGGCGTACGAGCACCTGATCCTCCAGGCCATGCTCGGCGACCAGTCCCTGTTCACCCGCTCCGACGGCATCGAACGCCTGTGGGAGATCTCCGCACCGCTCCAGGAGGCGCCGCCACCCGTGGTCCCGTACGCCCCCGGTTCCTGGGGGCCCGACGCCATCACCTCCCTCGTCTCCCCCTACCGGTGGCACCTGCCCGAACGCCACCGGCCCGACGGGCGGTGAGACGGCGCATGCTGGGACTCCCCGACCACGTCAGCGCCTGCCTCTTCGACCTGGACGGCGTGCTGACCCGGACCGCGAAGGTCCACGCCGCCGCCTGGAAGCAGATGTTCGACGGCTACCTGCGCCGGCGGGCCGACCGCGACGGTGCGCCCTTCGTGCCCTTCGACGCCGTGCACGACTACGACGAGTACGTGGACGGCCGCCCCCGCGAGGACGGCGTACGGACCTTCCTCGCCTCGCGGGACATCACGCTGCCCGAGGGCACGGGGAGCGACGGTCCCGGCCGGGAGACGGTCCACGGCCTGGGCACCCGCAAGAACGACCTGGTGCTCCGCGCGATCCGCGAGCAGGGGGTGGAGGCCTACGAGGGCTCCGTGGCCTACGTGCGCGCCGTACGGGACGCGGGCCTGCGCCGCGCCGTCGTCTCCTCCAGCGCCAACTGCCGCGACGTGCTGGTGGCGGCCGGCATCGAGGACCTCTTCGAAGAGCGCGTCGACGGCATCACCATCACCGAACGGGGACTGCGGGGCAAGCCCTCCCCCGACAGCTACCTGGCGGCCGCCCGCCTCTTCGGCGCCGAACCGCGCGATGCCGCCGTGTTCGAGGACGCGCTGGCCGGGGTGGCCGCCGGCAAGGCGGGCGGCTTCGGTTTCGTCGTCGGCGTCGACCGCACCGGTCAGGCGCAAGAGCTGCGGGCGCACGGCGCCGATGTCGTCGTCACCGACCTCTCCGAGCTGCTGGACCGCCGATGATCACTCACGAGAACTTCGCGCCCGATCCCTGGCAGCTGCGGGAGACGGCCCTCGACCTCGGCGTCCTCGCGCAGAGCGAATCCGTGTTCGCCCAGTCCAACGGCCATCTCGGCTGGCGCGGCAACCTCGACGAGGGCGAGCCCCACGGGCTGCCGGGCTCCTACCTCAACAGCGTCCACGCCAGCCATCCGCTGCCCTACGCCGAGGCCGGGTACGGGTATCCGGAGTCCGGGCAGACGACCGTCAACGTCACCGACGGCAAGGTCATCCGGCTGCTCGTCGACGACCACCCCTTCGACCTGCGCTACGGCGAACTCCTGTCGCACGAACGCGTCCTGGATTTCCGGACCGGCGTCCTGAGCCGGTCCGTGGAGTGGACCACGCCCTCCGGCCGGACGGTACGCCTGACCTCGCACCGCATGGTCTCCCTCGCGCAGCGGGCCGTCGCGGCGGTCTCGTACAGCGTCGAGACCGTCGACGGCCCGGCCACCATCGCCGTCCAGTCCGAGCTCGTCGCCAACGAGCAGTTGCCCACCGCCTCCGGCGACCCGCGGATGGCCGCCGCCATCGACTCCCCGCTGCTCCCCGAGGAGCACTACGCCAACGGCACCCGGCTGCGCCTGATCCACTGCACGGCCACCAGCGGGCAGCGCGTCGCGGTGGCGGCGGACCACATCGTGGAGGGCCCGGCCGGCACCGCGTGGGCCGCCGAGAGCGAACCCGACGTGGCCCGGCTGACCGTGACCGCCACCCTCGAACCCGGGCAACGGCTCGACCTCGTCAAGTTCGTGGCCTACGGCTGGTCGGCCGAACGCTCCCTGCCCGCCGTACGCGACCAGGTGGAGGGCGGACTGGCAGGGGCCCGCACCACCGGATGGCAGGGGCTGCTCGACGCGCAGCGGGCCTGCCTGGACGAGTTCTGGTCCTGCGCCGACGTCCAGGTGGAGGGCGACGAGGAGGTCCAACAGGCGGTCCGGTTCGGCCTCTTCCACCTCTACCAGGCCTCCGCGCGCGGCGAACGGCGTCCCATCCCGGCCAAGGGCCTCACGGGAACCGGCTACGACGGCCACGCCTTCTGGGACACCGAGTCCTTCGTCCTGCCCGTCCTGACGCACACCGCGCCGTACACCGTCGCCTCCGCGCTCGCCTGGCGGCACTCCACGCTGCCCCGCGCGCTGGAGCGCGCCCGGCAACTCGGCCTGGCCGGGGCGGCGTTCCCCTGGCGTACGATCAACGGGGCCGAGTGCTCCGCCTACTGGCCCGCCGGAACCGTCGCCTTCCACGTCAACGCCGACATCGCCGCGGCCGTCGAACGGTACGTGTTCTGCACCGGAGACGGGGAGTTCCACCGAGGTCCCGGGCTCGACCTGCTGGTGCACACCGCGCGGCTCTGGCGCTCGCTCGGCCACTTCGACACCGACGGCGCCTTCCACATCGACGGGGTCACCGGCCCCGACGAATACAGTGCCATCGCACGGGACAACCTCTACACCAACGCCATGGCCCGGCGGAACCTCCTCGCCGCGGCGGACGCCGTCGCGCGCCATCCGGACCGGGCGGCGGACCTCGGCGTCGGCGCCGAGGAGATCGCCGACTGGCGCAACACCGCCGCGCGGACGGCCATCCCCTACAACCACCGGCTCCGGGTGCACGAGCAGTCCGCCGGCTTCACCGACCAGGAGCCCTGGGACTTCGAAGCCACCTCCGAGGACCAGTACCCCCTGCTGCTGCACTTCCCGTACTTCGACCTGTACCGCAAGCAGGTCGTCAAGCAGGCGGATCTGGTCCTGGCCATGTTCACGTGCCCGGACGAGTTCACCGCCGAGGAGAAGGTCCGCAACTTCGCCTACTACGAGCCGCTGACGGTCAGGGACTCCTCGCTGTCCGCCTGCTGCCAGGCCGTGCTCGCCGCCGAGACCGGCCACCTGCGCCTCGCCTGGGCCTACACCCGCGAGGCGGCGCTGATGGACCTGGACGACCTCGAACACAACACGCGGGACGGTCTCCACATGGCCTCGCTGGCCGGCACCTGGATCGCCCTGGTCCAGGGGTTCGGCGGGCTGCGCCGCGTCCGTCAGGCCCCGGCCGCCGACCCGCAGGACCAGCCGTCCGGGACCCCGCAGCCCGGTGATCCGCACCCCGCGGCGCTCTTCGCACCGCGTCTGCCGTCCTCGCTGACCCGGCTGGCCTTCAACGTCCGCGTCCAGGGGCGGCTGATCCGCCTCGACATGGGCCAGTCGACGGCCCGCTACACGCTCCTGTCCGGAGAGCCCCTCACCGTGACGCACCACGGCACCCGGGTCGCACTCACCCCGGACACCCCGACGGACCTCCCCGTCCCACCCGCGCCCGACTCCCCCGAACCCCGCCAGCCCAAGGGCCGCGCCCCCGGCACCTGAGCCGCGGGGCAGGGCGTGCGCACGGTGCCTCAGGGCCGCTCCGGACCGGCCGCAGCCGCCACGCGCGGAGGCCACGCCGCGGGGTCCAGCAGGCCCAGGACGTAGGCGCGGGCGATCAGGGCGGGGCGGTTGGGCACGTCGAACCGTCGGCAGAGGCGGGTCACGTGGTAGTTGACCCCGTCGACGGTGAGGCCCACCTCGCGGGCGATGGCCGATCCCGACGCCCCCGCCGCGACGAGCGGCAGGATCCGCGCCTCCTGGGGGCCCAGGACCTCGGCCGGTTCCCGCGGCCGCAGTTCGGGCCGGCCCGCGTCCGCCTCCTCGGTCAGCGAGACGAGCAGCCGGGGGACGTCGTCCTGAGGGTCGGAGACCGGCTCGACGGTGACACGGCCGTGCCGGGCCGCTCCCCCTGCCTGCCAGCTCACCTCGACCGGGTAGCGGGACCTGCGCCGCGAGCGCAGGGCCTCGTCCAGTCTGCGCAGCTGCCGGTCGTTGGTCGGAGTCAGGAGGTCGAGGAGCCGGCGGCCTTCCAGTTTTCCCGGCTGGAGCTGCCATGCGGAGGCGAACGCGGGGTTCGCCCCGAGGATCAGGCCGTACGCGTCGCTGATCGCCAGCGCCACGGGCGCCCTGTCGAACAGGCTGACGAAACGGGACCTCCAGGCCGCTGCCGCTTCGCCCAACGCGGGCCGTGACGGCTGTGCCGCGCCCTCTGCCTCTGCCACGGCCGACTCCCCCCGATCAAGGCCCGGAACGGACATCACCCCTACAAGAATAGGTAGTCGTCGTCCGCCGTCGCCCCGGCGGCCGCGTCACCGTGGACACGACACGGCTGACGTGACCAGAAGAGGCAGACGCCATGAATGAACCGCACACCACCGGCACCGGACCCCTGGACGACGACGCTGCGCACCTGCCGGTCGTCGACGTGAGCGACTCGGGGCTGACGAGCACCCCGCTGCAGACGGCCATGGGGCACGCCCGCCGGCTCGGCCCGGTCTTCGTCCAGCGCTTCCACGACCGGGAGACCGTGTTCGTGAGTGCGGCGGAACTGGTGGAGGAACTCTCCGACGAGGAGCGCTTCGTCAAGGGCATCGGCCCGGCGCTCGAGAACGTGCGCGAGGTGGCCGCCGACGGACTGTTCACCGCGTACAACGACGAGCCCAACTGGGCCAAGGCGCACGACATCCTGCTCCCGGCCTTCGCCCTCACCTCGATGCGCACCTACCACCCGCACATGCTGCGGGTCGCCAGGCGGCTCATCGGCTCCTGGGACGCCCGGTTCGCCGCGGGCGCCGCCGTGTCCGCCCCGGTGGACGTCGCCGAGGACATGACCCGGATGACCCTGGACACCATCGGACTGTCCGGTTTCGGCTACGACTTCGCGTCCTTCGAGCGGGAGCAGGCGCACCCGTTCGTCGGGGCCCTGGTGCGCGCCCTCGCCCACAGCCAGGCCAAACTCGGCCGGGTGCCCGGCACGGACCACGCCGCCGAGGACGCGGCGTTCGCCGGGGACGCCGCCTACCTGGCCCGGGTCGTCGACGAGGTGATCGAGCAGCGCAAGGCGTCGGGGGACACCTCGACGGACGATCTGCTGGGCCTGATGCTGAACTCCCCGCACCCCCGGTCCGGGGAGGTGCTCGACGAGGCGAACATCAGGAACCAGGTGATCACGTTCCTGATCGCGGGCCACGAGACGACGTCGGGCGCCCTGTCGTTCGCGCTGTACCACCTGATGAAGAACCCGGCGGTGCTGCACCTGGCCCAGGCCGAGACCGACGCCCTGTGGGGTGACGACCCGGACCCCGAGCCCTCCTTCGAGGACATCGGCAGGCTGCGCTACGTACGCCAGGTCCTGGGCGAGACGCTGCGGCTGTGGCCGACCGCCGCCGCGTTCGCGCGCGAGGCGCGCGCCGACACCGTGATCGGCGGCCGCCACCCGGTCAGGGCGGGGCAGCGGATGGTGGTGCTGACCCCGATGCTGCACCGCGACCCGGTGTGGGGCGACAACGTCGAGGAGTTCGACCCGGACCGGTTCTCCGCCGAGGCGGAGGCGGCCCGTTCCCCGCACGCGTACAAGCCGTTCGGGACCGGGGAACGGGCTTGCATCGGACGGCAGTTCGCCCTCCACGAGGCGACGATGCTGCTGGCCATGCTGGTGCACCGCTACCGCCTCCTCGACCAGGGGCGCTACGCGCTGCGCATCAAGGAGACGCTCACGCTCAAGCCCGACGGGTTCACGCTGGCACTGGCCCGGCGCACCCCGGCCGACCGCTCTCGCAACCGTGCGGCCCTCGGGGCGGTCCTCCCGGCCGGCCACGGGGAGGACGGGCAGGCACCGGCCGCGGGGGCCTCCCCCACCCGGGCCGTTCCCGGTACGACGCTGACGCTGCTGTACGGATCCAACTTCGGCACCTGCCGCACGTACGCCGAAGACCTGGCCGAGACGGCGGCGGAACTGGGCTTCGGGACGCGCGTCGCGCCACTCGACGACCACCGTGACGGCGCTCTGCCGACGGACGGGCCCGTGGTCGTCGTCGCCGCCTCGTACAACGGACGGCCCACCGACGACGCGGCCGGCTTCGTCTCCTGGCTGACGCAGGCGGGCCCCGGCGCCGCGGAAGGCGTGCACTACGCCGTCCTGGGCGTCGGTGACCGCAACTGGGCCGCCACCTACCAGCAGGTACCCGCGCTCATCGACGGCCGCCTCGCCTCGGCGGGCGCGGCGCGGCTGATGGAGCGTGCCGAGGCCGACGCCTCCGGGGACCTCGCGGGAGCGGTCCGCGGTTTCACCGCCGCCCTGCGCCGCACGCTGCTGGAGCGCTACGGCGACCCGGCGTCCGTGACCCCCGGCCGGACGGAGGGTCCCACCGGCCCGGCGTACGACGTCGTCGAGGTCACGGGCGGGCCGCAGGTCGCCTTGGCCCGGCGGTACGACCTGCGGCCGATGACGGTGACGCACACCGGGGACCTCGCCGACCTCGGCCACCCGGCCGGCCGGTCGAAGCGCTTCCTGCGCGTCCGTCTTCCCGAAGGCGTCGGCTACCGCACCGCCGACCACCTCGCCGTCCTCCCGGTCAACGACCCCGACCAGGTGGAGCGGGCGGTCCGGGTCCTGGGCGGCGACCCGGACGCGGTGCTGAACATCCGCTCCCACCGCCCCGGCCGGACCGCCCTGCCCCTGGACCGCCCCGTCGCCGTACGCGAACTGCTCGCCCGGTACGTCGAGCTCCAGGCCCCGGTGACCGCCGCGCAGGCGGCCGTCCTCGCGGCGCACAACCCGTGCCCGCCGGAGAAGGCCGCGCTGGAGGGGATCGCGGCGGCGGTCGCGGCCGCGGGAGCCGACGGAGCCCGCCCGGGCAGCCTCGTGGACCTCGTCGAGGAGCACCCCGCGCTCCGGGGCCGTCTGCCGTGGCCCGTCCTGCTGGAACTGCTGGAGCCGCTGCGGCCCCGGCACTACTCCATCTCCTCGTCCCCGTCGGCCGAGCCGGGCCGGGCCGACCTGATGATCTCGCTGCTGGAGGCCCCCCACCGCGACGGCAGCGGCGGCGTGTTCCGCGGGGTGGGCTCCTCGTACCTGCACCGGGTGCGTCCCGGCGACACGGTCCTCGCCCGGGTGCAGCCGTGCCGGGAGGCCTTCCGCGTTCCGCACGACGGGCGGACGCCGGTCATCATGATCGGCGCGGGTACCGGCCTCGCGCCGTTCCGGGGGGCGATCGCCGACCGCCGCGCCCTGCTGGCGTCGGGAGCCGAACTGGCCCCCGCGCTGTGCTACTTCGGCTGCGACCACCCCGACGTGGACTACCTCCACCGGGCGGAGCTGGAGGACGCCGACCGCGAGGGCGCCGTGTCCATGCGCCCCGCCTTCTCACTGGCCCCCGAAGGCGAGGTCCGTTTCGTACAGCACCGGATCGAGGCGGAGGGCGAGGAGGTCTGGCGGCTGACCGAGGCGGGCGCCCGCATCCACGTCTGCGGGGACGGCTCCCGCATGGCCCCGGGCGTCCGCGAGGCCTTCCGGCAGCTGTACGTCCGCCACGGCGGGAAGGACGGCGCGGCGGCCTCGGAGTGGCTCCGGGGGCTGGTGGCGGACGGCCGCTACGTGGAGGACGTCTACACGGGCGGCTGACGGACCGGCCCGTCGAGCGCAGGGTTCGCCCACCCCCCCCACGGCCCCCACCCCGCCCGGGCGCGCCGGTTTAACCTCACCTCCAGAGTTTACCCCCCGGCGGGCGCGGGGGCCCCCCCCAGCGAGTGTGCG
>NZ_JBHYVA010000046.1:0-23983 GCF_042750055.1 Streptomyces sp. NPDC059456 | reverse complement strand
GCCCAGGGCCGTGTTCGCGGCGCCCCTGTTCGAGGTGTTCGCCACCGCGGCGAGGCTGCGCTTCCCGTCGCGCGTGGCGAAGGCGTACGTGTAGAAGCCCTGGACCGTGCCCGTGTGCCCGTACACCGAGGTACCGCACGACAGGTCGTAGCGGCGCAGGCCCAGACCGTAGAAACGGGTGTTCGTGGTGTCGGTCGGGGTCACGGTGAGCATGGCGTCCAGCATCGCGGGCGCCAGCAGCTTGCCGCCGAGCAGCGCGGACATGAAGGTGTTCAGGTCGGCCGCGCTCGAGATCATCGCACCGGCGGACTGCGCCCAGGAGACCGTCTGCTCCGTGGAGTCGACCAGCGGCGCGCCGGCCTCGTCCGGGGTGAGGTAGCCGTGCAGGTGCGCACCCTTGATCTGCGTCGAGGGGTGCACGTACGAGGTGTTCTTCAGCTTCAGCGGCTTGATGATGCGGCGGTCGTACTCCTTGGCCACGGCGTTCCCGGTGGCCTTCTCGATGAGCATGCCGACGACCACGAAGTTGGTGTTGGAGTAGCTGTACGCGACGCCCGGCTCGCTCGTGCGCGGCTCGCGCAGCGACAGCGCGACCAGCTCCTGGTACGTGAAGACCTTGTTGCGGACGGCCTCGAAGCCGGGCACGGTCTTGTCGAACATGGCGTTCGTGTAGTCCGACAGCCCACTGCGGTGGGTGAGCAGATGACGCACCGTGATCCGGTTGTCCGGCAGCAGCCCGGGCAGGTACTGGTCGACCGGGGCGTCCAGGCTCAGCTTCCCCTCGTTCACCAGCTGGAGCAGGACGACGCTGGAGAACGTCTTCGTGACGCTGCCGATCCGGAAACGGCCGTTCAGGTCCATGGCCGCACCCGTGGTGCGGTCCTGCACGCCCACCGCACTGGTCAGCGGAGCCCCGGAACCGGTGATGCGGACCATGGCGCCCGGCGCCCCGGCCGCGGTGGTGTTCTTCAACGCCTGCGTCACGGCGTCGAGATCGGGCGTCGGCGCGGGCGCGGCGGCCGTCGCGGTGCCGGTGAAGGGGCTCGCGGCCGCCTGGGCGGCGGTCGCCGGGACCACACCGGCCACCACGGCGAGCAGGGCGGCGCTGAGAGTCAGGCGTCGGTCGAGAGGCAGGCGCACGTTGTTCCTCAACTACGAGATGACGGACTGGGTTTCGCGTCGGGGCCCACCGCCGCGCAAGCGGTCGAGTCCCCGGCTTGCGATCGTACGTGCTGGTCGGACGGGGTCCGAGCCGCGTACCGCCTCAGAAGGTGCACGCAGGGACGTTTTCCAGCCAAGCGGTGCCCTGGACGTAGATGTTGGTGACCCATGCCCCGTAGTCGGGCAGATAGGACCAGGCGTCGTTGGTGTAGCCGTCGGAGGTGACCTCCTGCGCGTGCTTCTGGCACTGGACGCGGATCGTGGTCGGCCCCGGGAAGGCGTAGACCCGTGCGGACGCGGTGGACGGCTCGGCCTTGGTCCAGACACCGGTGCCCCACGTCCGGAACACGTGCCCGGTCAGCGGGCCCGGGTCGATCCGCACCGCACCGTAGTAGTCGCCGCCCAGCCGGACGTCACTGACCATCAGTTTCGTACCGGACTGCCGGGCTTCCGCCATCTTCCCCGCCCCCAGGTACACCGCGATGTGGTGCAGGTCCCGGGAGGTCCCCCAGACCAGCAGGTCGCCGGGGAGCAGCGGAGCCGTCCCCCGGGCCGCGGTGAAGCGTTCGGCCGCGTGGTGCGTGTAGTACTGGGCGCTGGCGTCCCCGTCGAGGATGTCGGAGCCGGTGGCCCGGGCGTAGGCGTGGCGCACCAGTCCCGAACAGTCGAACCCGAGCCGCTCGGGGTCGTGTTCGCTGGCCGGATCCGTGGGGTCCACCTGACCGTACGTGGGGCCGGGCTGCGCGCCGTGGCCGCCGCCCCACGTGTACCAGACGTCGGCCGCGACCTGGGCGCAGGCCGCGTCGACGGCCCGCTCGGCGGCGGCGGACGCCCCCGGGGCCAGGACCCGGCAGGATCCGTCGGCGGCCGATGCCGGCGCGGGGCTCCACAGGAGGCAGACCAGGAGTGCGATGAGCGTGCCGATGAGACCGGACCTGCGAAGCATGCGCGTTCCTCGATTCTCGTAGCCGTGGGGGCGCTGCCGGACGAGCCTGTCGGCCGCGGGCCGCCCGCGTCGAGGCTCCGGTGTCGCCCCGTGCGAACGGGCAACGGGAAACCCCCCCGGGAAACCCCCGGCCGTCAGGGCTGCCGCGCGGCGCGCAGCCGGCCGATCTCCGCTAGCCGGGCCCCGGCGTCCGGGTTCCACAGCCGTACCGTGCCGTCGTTGCTGCTGCTGGCCACCGTCCGCCCGTCGGGGGAGAAGACCACCCCCCACACCGCGCTGGCGTGCCCCGTCAGGGCGGCCCACAGCCGCCTCCCGGCCACGTCCCACAGCCGTACCGTACGGTCGTTGCCGCTGCTGGCGAGCGTCCGCCCGTCGGGGGAGAACGCGATGGCGCGGGCGGATCCGGTGTGCCCGGCCAGCACGGCCTCGGCCTCGAACCGCCGGGCGTCCCACAGCCGTACGGTGCCGTCGTTGCCGCTGCTGGCCAGGGTCCGCCCGTCCGGGGCGAACGCGACGGCCCGGACCGCGCCCGCATGGCCGGTCAGGGTGGCCAGCGGCCGCCTCCCGGCCACGTCCCACAGCCGTACCGTCAGATCGTCTCCGGCGCTCGCCAGCGTGCGGCCGTCCGGGCTGAACGCCACGTCGTTCGCGAAGTCCGCGTGCCCGGTGAGCGTGCCCAGCGCCGAACGGGAGGCGACGTCCCACAGCCGGACCGTACGGTCGGAACCGGCCGACGCCAGCATCCGCCCGTCGGGCGAGAAGGCCACCGCGAACACGGTCCCGCCGTGCCCGGTGAGCGTGCCCAGACCCGTACGGGAGGCCACGTCCCACAGCCGGACCGTTCCGTCGGAGCCCGCCGAGGCCAGCGTCCGCCCGTCCGGGGAGAAGGCCACCGAGAACACCGACTCCGTGTGCCCCGGGAACGTCGCCACCACCCGGCGGCCCCCCACGTCCCAGAGCAGGACCGTGTGATCGGCGTCCGCGGTGGCCAGCAGCTTCCCGTCCGGGCTGTACGCGGCGTGCCAGATCTCGGTGAACGGGCGGGGGGCCAGCACCGGCCCGCGCAGGTCCCACAGCACCACCGACTGGTCGAAGGCCGCGGTGGCCAGCATCGTGCCGGCGGCGTCCACCGCGACCGCGAGCACGTAGTCGGTGTGCCCCGACAGCGTCGAGGTCAGCCGGCCGCTGCGCACGTCCCACAGCCGCGTGGTGCCGTCGCCGCTCCCGCTGACGACCGTGGCGGAGTCCGGGGTGAAGACCACCGCGTTGACGTCGTCGTTGTGCCCCGTCAGCGTCGCCGTCGTACTGCGCTGCGCCACGTCCCACAGCCGCACGGTCCGGTCGGCGCCCCCGGAGGCCACCGTCCGCCCGTCCGGTGCGAACGCGACCCCGAGCACCTCGCCGGTGTGCCCCTCGAGCACGGCGAGCTGACGGGCCGCCACCGGGTCCCACAGCCGTACGGTCCGGTCGGTGCCCGCCGACACGAGGGTCCGGCCGTCCGGCGCGTACGCCAGGGCGTTGACCCGCCCGGTGTGGCCGGTGAGCAGCGCGAGCGCCGCCCCGCCGCCCTCGGGATCCCACAGGCCGACCGTCCCGTCGGCGCCCGCCACGGCGAGCGTCCGCCCGTCGGGGGAGAAGGCCACGGCCCGCGCGTCCGCCGTCTGCGGCGGGAGCACCGCGAGGGGGTGCCCCGCCGTGTCCCACAGCCGTACCGGCCCGTCCGTGGACGTCGCCGCGAGGGTGCGGCCGCCGGGGCCGAAGGCGACCCCGCGCACCCGGCCCGGCATGGTCAGGGTCGCCGTCGTCCGCCGGTCCGCGATCCGCCGCAGCAGCACCTTCCCGTCCGAACCGGCACTCGCCAGCAGCCCGTTGCCCGGGCCGAAGGCGACCGCGTTGACCGGGCCGCCGTGGCCGCCCAGGCGGGCGAGGAACGGCTGGGCCTGCGTGCTCAGCAACGCGCCCCGCGCCTCGGGCGTCGCCCGGGTGCGGTACGCCTCCTCGGCGAGCCGCATCGACGCCTCGGGCTGACCGGCGGCGAGGGAGGTCGACCGCACCGCGAGGGCCTGGGAACGGGCGATGCGCTCCTGGCCGAGCGCCCCCTCCCGCTGCCGGTACGCCAGCGCCCCCGCGGTCAGGGCCAGGGCCAGCAGGACGACGAGCATCGCCAGCATCCGCTGCCGGCGCCGGACCTGACGCAGCTCCTGGGCCCGCCGGGCCTCCTCCGCGGCGCGGCTCGCGCGCAGGAAGGCCGCCTCCGACGGGCCGAGCCGGCTCGTGCCGTCCAGTTCCTCGGCCCAGAGCCCGGCGCCCTCCAGCCTGGTCCCGCGGTACAGGACCGACGGATCGCGGCCCTCGCGCTCCCACTCCTCGGCCGCCTGGCCCAGCTGCCGGTGGACCAGCAGCCCGTCCCGGTCGGCGTGGATCCAGCCGCGCAGCCGCGGCCAGGCGTGCAGCAGGGCCTCGTGGGTGATCTCGACGGTGTCGCTGTCCAGCGTGATCAGCCGGGCCCGGACGAACGCGTCCAGGGCCGGCGCGGCCCGGTCCGCCGCTGCGAACTGCTCCATCAGCGCGGTCCGGCCGATGCGCCGCCGGGTCGCCCCGGCGTCGTCCGCGACATGGACCAGCGCCACCAGGATCCGCCGGATCGTCCGCTGTTCGGCCGGGTACAGGCGGGCGAACACGCTCTCGGCGGTGTGGGCGACGGCGCCCTGGATGCCGCCCGAGTCCTCGTACCCCGCCACCGTCAGGGTGGCGCCCGCGCGCCGCTGCCAGGTGGCCATCAGCGCGTGCGACACCAGCGGCAGCGCGCCGGACGGCGTGTCACCGGGCCCGGCCGCCGGGGCGGCGGCCGTTCCGGGCTCCGCGCGCAGGCCCGCGTCCCGCAGGAGCAGCGGGACCAGGCCCGGTTCGAGCGTGAGCCCGGCGAGCTCCGCCGGGCGGGTGATGGATTCGCGCAGCTCCGCCACGGACATCGGGGGGAGGACGAAGAGCCCGTCGGTGAAGACCGGGGCCAGCTCGGGGAGGTCCAGGCAGCTGCCGGTGAAGTCGGCCCGGACGCCGAGCACCACGACGGCCGGGTCGTGCAGGGCCGTCTCCGGCCCGGGCCCCGGACCCGGCTCGGGCCCCGGCCCCGCCGCCGGACCCGGCTCCGTGCCGGAAAGGGCGCACAGGACGCGGACGAATCCGCGCCGCTCGTCCTCGTCGGAGCAGAGGGTGAAGAGTTCCTCGAACTGGTCGACGAGCAGGACCGGCCGGATCGTGGGCCGCCCGCCCTCCCCGGCCGCCGCCGGGGTATCGTCCGCGAGGCCGTGGACGGCTTCGAGCAGCCGCCGCGGCCGCTCGCGCAACTCCCTTACGGTGATGCCGAGATCGCCGCCGAGCACCTTCGCGGTGCAGTCCAGCAGCTCCTGGAGGGGATGGGAGGTCGGCGTGAACCGGATGATCGGCCACCCCTCCGCGCCCGCCATCGGGAAGCCTCCGGTGCTCCGCAGGGCCGGTACGAGACCTGCGCTGAGCAGGGACGACTTACCGGCCCCCGACCGGCCGACGAGCATCAGCGGGCCGCTGCCGATCCGTTCGAAGACCCGTTCGGCGAGGGCGGCGGTCACCCGTTCGCGGCCGAAGAACCAGCCCGCGTCCCGCGAGGTGAACGCGGCGAGTCCGCGGTACGGGCACCCGCCCGACGACTGCGGCCCGGACGGCCGAGGCCCCGCCGACTGCGGTCCGGAACCGGGCCGGGCCCGGGGGACTTCCGGATCGGGGACCAGCTGCAAAAGGGTCCCCCCGGCCTCCAGCACGCGGTCGCAGCGCAGCGCGACGTCGTGGGTGACGCGCTTGGCCCCGGTCTCGATCTTGCTCAGGTAGCCCTTGCTGTAGTGCGTCCGGCGGGCCAGATCGGCCAGCGAGAGGCCGCGCTGCACCCGCAGCCGGCGCAACTGGACGGGGAAGGACGCGACGGTGTCTTCGGTGGTCTCGGTGGTCTCGGTGGCGCCTCCGGCCCGGTCGGCCTCGGGTGCATCGTGCTGGTGGTCGGCATTGCGTCCGCGGTCCGGGTCCCCCACGGCATCCCCCATGGCGCAGCGCGCCCAGGTTGTGAGACGGAAGGTCCCAGGCTACCGCGGGGGTGGGACGCCGGGGCGCGCGTCGGTCCCGGCGTGGCGCGAACGCGCAAGCAGCGCGACCCTCCGGGACCGCCGGGGGAGCGGCGGATCCGGAGGGCCGCGAACGGGCTTCCGGCTACGGCCGGTTGAGGGTGATGGAGTTGATCGGCGTCAGGTTGGCGTAGACGCCCCGCTGCTGGGCGATGGGCGCCCCGCAGCCCGCACCGCCCGAGCCGGTGCACAGGCTCGCGGTGGCCCCGCCGTACTGGTTGTTGAGGACCCAGTGGTTGCCGTACTGGTTGCTCAGGTTGTGGGCTCCGTAGCTGGTGAAGACGTGGCTCGGCTTGACGGCCGGGTTCTGGTCCTGCGGGTAGATGCAGACCGAACCGTACGGACAGCCGGCCCAGTCGTCGGCGGGCCTGGCGTCGGCCGCGCCGCTCAGTGCCACGACGGCTGCGGCGGTGGTGGCGAGTGCGGCGGCGCCGCGGAGCATCTTGCGCATCTTGTCCCCCTGTTGGGTTGCCTCGATGTGGGCGGTGTGTTGACGTCCTCAGAGTTGCCCGCCCGGACCGGGGGGTCGACGGGTTTCCTGTTGCCCGTCGGCCGCCGCACCGGGAAACCGCCCCTGACCTGCCCGGCCTCCGGCGCAGGGGCAACCCGGCAGAGGCGGGCGGGCCCCCGGCCGCCTCGCCGCGGGACGTCACCGGAGGTCACCGCCCGGCTCCCGTGCGCCGCCGTGATGTCCTCCTCCCCGATGGCGGGCAGAATTGAGGGGGCAGCCCGTGTCCGCCGTGCGGGCGCCGGTCAGCCACGCGCGAGCCGCGCGCAGAAGGGGGCCTGCCGATGCCATCGGACCGGCTGGGGGACGCGCAGGATCCCGGCCCGATCCGGTCCGAACCGGGGTCCTTGCTGGAACACGTGGTGGTGGCCGTCTTCGGCTTCGACGACGAGGACCGCATCTGCTACTGGGGCCCCGGCGCACAGAACCTGTTCGGCCACGAGGCCGGGTCGGTGCTGACCCGGCCCGCCGCGCTCCTCTTCCCCGGGCCGGCCCCCGGCGACGACGGCCCCGGCGCGGCGGCACGCCTCGCGGAACGCGCCCGCACCCTCGGCTACTGGCGCGTACGGCTGCCCGCCCTCCACCGGGACGGCAGCGTGTTCGACTGCGGTTTCCGGGTCTTCCCGCTGACCGGGGCCACCGGAGCCTCCGTCGTCCTGGGCCTGGCGAGCCGGGGCGACGAGCTGGACCGGGTGAAGACCAACCTGTCCTTCCTCGACGCCCTCTTCGAGACCTGCCCGATCGGCCTCGTCATGCTGGACGAGGACCTGCGCTACGTCCACCTCAACCAGGCCCTGGCCGACATGGACGGGGTCCCGCTCGACGCTCACCTCGGCCGCCCGATGGCGGACATCATGATCACCTCGGACGGCGGGGAGTACCAGCGCATGCTGCGCACCGTGGCCCGGGAGGGGCGTACCGTGATCGGCGCCCTCGTGGGCCTGCGCACGCCCGGCCACCCCGACCGAGACCAGGTGCGCTCGGTCAGCTTCTTCCCGCTCAGCGGTGCCGGCGACACCCGGCGCGGCCTGGGCGGGCTGCTGCTGGACGTCACCGACCGGGAGCAGGCCATCCTGGAGGCGACGGCCGCCCGGCAGCGCCTCGCCCTGCTCGACCGGGCCGCGGCCGGCATCGGCACCACCCTGGACCTGAACACCACCGCCCGCGAGCTGGTCGCCGCGGTGGTCCCGGAGTTCTGCGACGCCTGCGTCGTCGAACTGGTGGAGTGGATGGACGAAACCGAGGACTTCGACCCCGGGCTGCCCCTGATCACCCGCCGGATCGCCTCGGGCACCGTCCTGCCCGAGCCCGCCGTCGAGCTGGTGAGCGGCCTGGAGGAGGTCACGTACCCGCCGGGCTCCAGCATCCACCAGATGCTGGGCTCGGGCCGTCCGCTCTGCTTCACGGTCGACGCGGACTTCGCGACCCGCACCGTCGTCCACCAGCAGCGGGCGAGGCTGCTCCTGGACAGCGGGCTGACCTGCATCGTCATCGCCCCGCTCATCGCCCGCGGCACGGTGCAGGGCCTGGCCATGTTCGGCCGCTCCGCCGCCCGGCCTGCCTTCGCCGAGGCGGACCTCGGCCTCGCCGGCGAACTGGCCTCCCGGGCCGCCCTGTGCCTGGACAACGCCCGGCTGTACGGCAAGGTCCGGGACATCGCGCTCACCCTCCAGCGGGCCCTGCTGCCGAGCGCCCCCGCCGCCGGACCGTACGTGGACATCAGTCACCGCTACCTGCCCGGAAGCCGCGGCACCGAGGTCGGCGGCGACTGGTACGACGCCATCACCCTGCCCGGAGACCGGGTGGCCCTCGTCGTGGGCGACGTGATGGGGCACGGCGTCCCCGCCGCCGCGGCCATGGGCCGGCTGCGGATCACCGCCAAGACGCTCGCCCGGCACAACCCCGAGCCCGTCGCCCTGCTCGAGGAACTCGACCTCTGCGCCCAGGAGGCCGGCATCGAGTGGGCGACCTGCCTGTACCTGCTCTACGACCCCCACACCGGCCGCGCCCGCATCGCCAACGCCGGCCACCCGCCGCCCCTGGTACGGCACCGGGACGGGAGCGTGCACACCGTGGGCGACGTGCCCGGCGTGCCGCTCGGCGTGGGCGGCGTGCCGTACCGGTCGGTCGAGGTGGAACTGCCCGAGGGCGCCACCGTGGCCCTCTACACCGACGGTCTCGTCGAAGCCCGCGGCCGGGACATCGACACCGGCATGGACGCGCTGCGCGAGCAACTGCGCGCGCCGCTGGGCTCGCTGGAGGAGGCGGCCGACCGGATCCTCGCCAACCTGCTGCGCGACACGGCGACCGACGACACGGTCCTCGTCCTCGCCCGGGTCGGCACCGTCCCCGGCACCGTTGCGGGCCGCGGGCCCGCCGGGCCCGCGGCCTGAGGGGAACCGGACCGCCGCCCGGCGCGTCGTCGTACGGGCGGTGCCGTGCGGCCGGTCACGACGCGCGGAACGCCGGGCCGGGCGGAGCGGGGCGGGGGAGCGGGGCGGGGGAGCGGGGGAGCGTGGGCGAACGGGGGTGGCGCCGGCCGTGGCACGGGCGCGGGCGGGGACGCGGCCGGGGACGCGGCCGGGGATGCGTGCTCGCCGGGCTCGCGGTCCTCGCCTGCTGCCTGCTTGCCTTCCACGGCGCGGTGCCCGACGTGCCCGGCCGCCCCGGCAGCCTGCTGGAGGCGTTCCTGCCCTGGCTCGGCCTGGCCGTCCCGGTCCTCGCGGCCCTGGCGCTGCTGCGCCGCTCGCCCGTGGCCGGGTGGGCGGTCCTGCTGCCCGCCGCCGCCTGGCTGGGCCTGTTCGGCGGCTTCCTGCTGCCCGGTGACGGCCGGAGCCCCGATCTCCTCGCCGTCCAGCACAACGTCGGCGACGAGAACCCGGATCCGGCCGGCACCGCGCGCGCCCTCGCCGGGACCCGGGCCGACCTCCTCGCGCTGGAGGAGCTGACGCCCGCCGCCGCGCCGGCCTACGCCGCGGTGCTGGCGCCGCAGTACCCGTACCACGCGGTGCAGGGCACGGTCGGACTCTGGTCCAGGCACCCCCTCGCGCAGGTGCGGCCGGTGGACATCAGACCGGCGGGCGCGGGGGCGGGCTGGAACCGCGGGCTGCGGGCCACCGCCCGTACGCCGCACGGCGACGTCGCCGTGTACGTGGCGCACCTGCCCTCCGTACGGCTCGGCCCGGCGCACGGGTTCGACTCCGTACGGCGGGACGAGAGCGCCCGCCTGCTCGGCGCCGCGATCGCCGCGGAGCCGGCCGGCCCGCTGGTCCTGCTCGGGGACCTCAACGGCACCGTCGACGACCGGGGGCTGGCGCCGGTCCTGTCGCGGCTGGACCCGCCGAGCCGGGACTTCGCCTTCAGCTGGCCCGCACCGCTGCCGCTGGCCCGGATCGACCAGGTCCTGACCCGCTCGGCGACCGTCACCCGGATCCGGGCGCTGCCGGAGACGGGCAGCGACCACCTGCCGGTCGCCGCCCGCATCGCCTGGCCCGGCCCCCGCTGAGCTCAGCCGGCCGCGGCCCGTGCGTGGACGAGGTCGGTGAACCGCCGCAGCCCGTGCTCGCCGTGACCCATGAACAGGTTGGGTTCCACGAGCTCCAGTTCCATCACGACCGGCGATCCGTCGTCCGCCGAGGCGATGTCGACCCGCGCGTACAGCGGGGCCGCCGCCCCCGGGACCGCCGCCAGCGCGGTCCCGGCCAGGGCCAGTTCGGCCTCGGACGGCAGGTGGGGCACCAGGTCCGGATGCGGTACGCGGTCGTTGTCGACCACTCCGACGTCGGTGAGCACCGGGCCCTTGCGGATCGCATGGCTGAACACGCCGCCGAGGAAGACGAGTGCCCGTTCGCCCTCGTCGATCCGGGACAGGTACGGCTGCACCATCGCGGTCGAGCCGCCCGCGTGGAGGGCGGCGACGTGCGCGGCGGCCCGCTCGTGATGGTCCTGCGCGTACCGCGCGGTGTCCCGCGCTCCGGCCGAGACGGTCGGCTTGACGACGAACTGGCCGTGCGCGGGCAGGTCGACGGCCTCGCCGGGGGCGATGAACCGGGTCGGTACGACGGGGACGCCCCGGGCCGCGAGCTCCCCGAGGTAGCGCTTGTCGGCGTTCCAGCGCAGCAGCCCGGCAGGATTGTCGAGGCGCGTCACGCCCTGAACCGCGTCGGCCCAGGCCAGGTACTGCGCCCACCGCTCCGGGTAGCCCCAGGTGGACCGGACGACCACGGCGGCGCATGCCGACCAGTCGAAGTCCGGGGCGTCCCAGGCCGCCGCCACCGCGTCGACGCCGCTGGCGCGCAGCGCGTCGAGCATCAGCGGCAGATCGGCGTCCCAGGCCAGCCCCAGGTCCGACGTGGCCAGCGCCACACGGGTGGTGACGGTCATCCGCGGCTCCCCCTTTTTCCTCGCCCGCGGTGCCCGCGGTCGTGCTGCGTGCCCGGATTCCGTTCCTCCCCGGCCGCCGGGCCGCCCAGCCTAACCGGCCACGCTGCCCGAGGCCGGAGCCGGGGCCAGGCCGTCGGCGACCAGCCCGGCGAGCACCGCCTCGCCCAGGGCGTGCACCGCTGACCGGGGCCGGACCATCACCGTGAACTCCTTGATCCGGCCGTCTTCGGCGAAGTGCAGCAGGTCGATGCCGTGGATCGCCTTGCCGTTCACCGTCGCCCGGAACAGCAGGATCTCCGACGGGGCGACCGCGCCGTCGACGCTGGTCTCGGCACTGCCCGCGTACTGCCCGACGTAGCGGAAGTCCCCGAAGGTGCGCAGCAGCACCCCGAAGAGGCCGAGCACCATCGGCCGCCCTTCGAACGGCGTGAACTTCACGGGGCTGTACAGGCGCACGTCCTCGGTGAACAGGTCCTCCAGGGCCGCGAGGTCACGGCTGTCGACGGCGGCCCGGAAACGGTCTGCTGCGGTCACGGCTTCTCCCTGATGTACGGCTACTCATCAATGTGATTAGTCAGATTCTTGAGTATCATGCGGAGGGCGTCCGGGAACAGGGGCGGCAGCGACGAGGAGGAGGCGATCCGATGGCTTTGCACCACGCCGTACTGGCGGCGCTGCTGGACGAGGAACTGAGCGGCTACCAACTGGCCAAGGCCTTCGACCTCGGCGTGGCGAACTTCTGGCACGCGCTCCCGCAGCAGCTCTACGCCGAGCTGACCCGGCTGGAGAACGACGGGCTGATCACGGGCCGCGAAGTGGTCCAGGACGCCCGGCCCAACAAGCGCCTGTTCACCGTCACCGACGCGGGCCTCGCCGAGCTGGAGCGGTTCACCGCCTCCGCCGCCAAGCCCTCCTCCATCCGCGACGACCTCGTCGTCAAGGTCCAGGCCGCCGACCACGTCGACACCGCGACGCTCGTCGACCGGCTCACCGAACGCGCCGCCTTCGCCCGGGCCAAGGCCGAACTCTTCGGCAAGCTGCTGCGCACCATGCGCGGCGACCGCACCGAGGAGGACTTCCTGCGCCACGGCGAGCGCGTAGGCCCTTATCTGACCTGCCTGCGCGGCCTCGCCTTCGAGCAGGGCAACCGCGACTGGTGCGAGCGCACGATCGCCGTCCTGCGGGAGCGGGAGGCGGCCCGTGCCGGACACTGAGCACCCGTACCGGTACCTGCGCTACGTCGCCCTGGGCGACAGTCAGACCGAGGGCCTCGGCGACGGCGACGACGCCACCGGGCTGCGCGGGCTCGCCGACCGGCTCGCCGAGCAGCTCGCGCTCCACAGCCCCGGCCTGCGGTACGCCAACCTGGCCGTCCGCGGCAGGCTGGCCGGGCAGGTCCGCGCCGAGCAGCTCGCCCGCGCCCTCGCCCTGCGCCCGGACCTGGCCACCGTGGTCGCCGGGGTCAACGACGTGCTGCGGCCCCGGTTCGACGCCGACGAGGTCGCCGGCCACCTGGAGGCGATGTTCGCGGCGCTCACCGGCCAGGGCGCCCGCGTCGCCACGCTGACCTTCCCGGACCTCGCGCGGATCACCCCGCTCGCCCGCCCCCTCTCCCCGCGCGTGAGCGCCCTCAACGACCGGATCCGCGCGGCGGCGGGCCGCCACGGAGTGGTCCTCGTCGAGACGGGGCGCCATCCGGTGGTCACCGACGCCCGCCTGTGGAGCGCGGACCGGCTGCACGCCAGTCCGCTCGGCCACCGGCGGATCGCCGCCTCGCTCGCGCACGCCCTCGGCCTGCCGGGCAGCGACGACTCCTGGACGCACCCGCTGCCGCCCGATCCCGTGGCCCCGCCCGGCGTTGCCGCCGAACTGCGCTGGGCCGCCGCGTTCCTCGGGCCGTGGCTGGGCAGACGCCTGCGCGGCCGCTCCTCGGGGGACTTCCGTACGGCGAAGCGCCCGGACCTCCTCCCCGTGGAGCCGGCAACCCCGTGAAGGACCAAGGGCAGCGGCCCCGTCTGACGGCACGGGACGACTAGTCGAGGGCGCGTGACGCGGCACGGGCCTCCAGCGGGTGGCGGTGCCGGACGGCGGAGGCGATCAGGGCGCCCGTGGAGGTCAGGCAGACCACGAGGGAGGACACGGTGAGCCACAGGAACACGGCGACGTCGGCCACCTGGAGCGCGGAGGTCGCCAGCAGTGCCGCGACCATGCCGGCGCCGTAGACGACGTTGAGCCGGCGGTTGGCGTACGAGTACACCCCCTCGTCGTTGTCGGCCGGATGCTGGCGCCGGTTCTGGGCCCGCTCCAGGAAGATGCTGAGCGTGGCCACGACGGGGATCACGCTGGGCCACTCGGTGTGGTCCACGAAGAACGGCAGGAACGTCGCGACCAGGCAGATCAGCACGCAGAGCAGATTGCCCCAGATGACCCGCCGCAGGTCCTTGCGGTGGGGGACGTAGTACAGCCGGAGCGTGGTCCGCCCGACCCGGTGGGCCGGCTCCCCGACGGCGCCCCCGTCCGGGCCGGACTCCCCGAAGCGGACGGCGAACTGCTCCGGCAGGTCGCGATGGGCCGCGTCCCGCCGGTCGGAGGGCGCGCGGACCGGCTCGATGCTCCACCGCGGGTCGGACATCCCGATGCCGGCCAGTTCGACCCCGTCGGGCGTGGGTACGGCCAGCTGGTTGCGGGCCTCGGTCGGCAGGCAGAGTTCCAGCTCCGCGGTGACCCCGATCAGCCCGTGGCGGCGCAGCACGCACGCGCCGTCGTAGCCGTACCGCAGCCTCGGGGAGGTCCCGTACGCCGTGTCCAGGTCGGCGACCAGCGGCAGGTGGCGGGTGGCCGCGCGGATGCGGTCACCCAGGTCGCCCCGGGTGGCCTCGGTCGCCGTCTCCAGGAGCGCCGCGACGGTCTCGTGCTGGCGGCTCTGCACGGCGGAACTCAGGGCGCTGGAGATCTCCCGGTGCGAGGCGCGCACCTCGATGCCGCGGCCCCGTCCGGCGGCGGCGCCGGCATGCTCGCCGTCCCCTTCGTCCCCGTCGTCCCCGCCGTCGTCGGCGAGCCAGTACGAGACGGCGTTCGCGATGTACGACTGCACCTCGACCCGCTTCAGCGAGGGCACCACACCGCCGTTCGCGTCCCTGATGTCGAGCTTGTCCAGCGTCTCGCCGTAGTCCCACGGGAAGATGTCGATCACCGCACGGGTGCTGCCGGTGCCGGAGGCGTGCAGCGTCGAGGTGACGGAGTGACGCGTCTTGCGCCGGCCGACCACCTCGACCATGTGGTCGCGGCGCATGACGGTGTGCGGGAAGTGCGCGAACTCCTCCGCGACGGACAGGCTCGCGGACACCTCGGGCATGCCCCGCCGCTCCGCCCCCCGCGCGGCCGCCGGCGCGAGCGCCGCCGTCAGCGTGGGGACGGGGGCCCGGCGCTCGCTGTAGTACGTGACCAGGTCGCGGGCGAGCCGGCCGATCCGTGCGGCGGCCAGGTCGTGCGGGGGACGGGCGCCGGCCAGCAGGCCGTCCAGCCGGACGATCACCCGGCCCTCGACGTCCGTCCGGGCGGCGAGGATCAGCGCGACGGACCGCACGACCTCCGCCAGCACGGTCAGGTCCCGCGACTCCGCCCCGGAGTTCAGGGCGGCCGCGGCCGCCCTGCTCCCCGCCTCCGGATGGCCGGCGAGCAGGGCCGTGTGGGAGAAGGCCGCCAGCCGGTTCAGGGCGCGGTCGGGGTTCGAACACGCCAGATGGTGGACCTGTGCCACGTACCAGCCGATCCGGTCGGTGCGGAACGGGTCGAGCGGCTGGTGGTAGTACGCGGCGGCGAGCCGGTGCGCGCGCCCGAGGGTGGCGCCCTCCTCCGCGCCGAGCCGGTCGAGCAGGTCCTTGCGCAGCAGCGGGGGCAGCCGGAACTCCTCGACGGCCGCCATGGGGCGGGACTCGACGACCGGCAGCCGGACCAGCGGCCCGCTGTCGGCGGGGACGCCGAGCGCATCGGCCGTGTACTCGACGATGTCCGGGTCGAACCAGTCGTACACGCAGAGGTGTTCGAGCAGTGAGCGCCGTGCGGGCGGCAGCGCGGCGAAGGTGCCGCGGACGCGGCGCAGGACGAGGTCCGTGTCCAGGGGTCAGCCCTCCCGGGGGAAATGGGACAGGAACTCCGCGATCGCCGAGGGCAGTCCGTCCAGTCTGCTGCACAGTGCCTCGGCCGAGTCCTTGAGCTCGTCGATGCCGGCCAGGTCGATCCATTCCTGGACGGTCGCGGCGTCGAAGGGGGTCAGGATCAGATTGCGGACGGACCCGGCGTACGGGTGGGAGAGGCTCGGGACGCTGCGCCCGGCGAGGAAGACGGTGATGCGGCGGGTGGCCAGCAGGTCGGGCAGGAAGCCGGTGCTGATCCAGCTCTGCAGCGGGGGCTCGCACCGGTCGAAGCCGTCGAGCACCACGATCGGCCCGGAGCCGGAGCCGGAGCCGGAGCCGGTCGCCGACTCGGCCAGGCGCGCGACGAGTTCGTCGCTCAGCGCCGAGTTCTGGGTGTCGCGGTCCGCGTTGACGCTCAGGGCTATGTCGAGGTGCGACCGGTTCATCGACATGCCCTGGAGGTTCACCGTCGGCACCTCGCCGTAGCGCTGTTTGAGCGCCCGGAAGGAGTCCATGCGGACGCCCTGCCCGGCGGCCTGCCGGGCGATGTCGTTCAGTACGTCGAAGGCGGCGTACGCGGTCTCGAGGTCGACGTAGCAGACCGTGCTGTCGCCGTGCCGCCGGTGGACCTCCACGAGCAGGGCCGTTTTGCCGATCCCCGCGTCGCCCTCGAAGAACAGGGCCCGGTGCGAGGCCCCTTCGCCGATCGCACGGGCGGCGTGCGCCAGGTGCTCGGCGCGGTCTACGTGCACGCTGTCTTCCCCCCGGAAGTCCCCTGAGTGCGGCCGGCCGGGTCAGCTCCGGCCCGCTCCGCCCTGCGGCCCGCCGGGGCCGGGGCCCGGGCCGCGGCCGGGGGTGGTGCCCGGGTCGGGGTCCGGGTCGTCGTCCTTGCGCACGACGATGGTGCTCTTCTTGACCTTCGAGTCCACGAGCCGGATCTTGCCTTCCTTGAAGGTGCTGATCCATGACTTCAGCACCTTCGAGCGCTTCGCCTGGAGGACCTGGTCGCCCGGGTCCGTGTCCGGAGCCGCCTCCACGACGCCGCTCCACGGCCGCAACCGGAGCTTCGTGATCCGGTGCCGCATGGACCACAGGAACAGGCCCAGCACCACCACGACGACCACGACCACGGCAGCCTGCTGCCAGTTCTCGACGACCACGCCCACCCCCCTGATGGCTTGATGGCGTCGAATGATGGCACGGGGCGGACCGGCCGGTTCCGTGCACCGGTGGATTCAAGCCAAACGTCAACGCGCGGACAGCGCCGCCTCGACCGCGGCTTCGGCGTGGATCCGTGCGGTGGGGAAGACGGGCACGGGGCTGTCCCCGGCGCCGATCAGCAGCTCGATCTCGGTGCAGCCCAGGATGATCCCCTGGGCGCCGTCGGCCACGAGTCCGGCGATGACGCGCTGGTAGGCGGTGCGCGACGGTTCGCGGACGATGCCCTGGCACAACTCCTCGTAGATGACCCGGTGGACGAGTGCGCGCCCGTCGGCGTCCGGGACGCACACGTCCAGTCCGGCCGCCGCGAGCCGGCCCCGGTAGAACTCCTGTTCCATCGTGAACGCGGTGCCCAGCAGTCCGATGCGCGTCAGGCCGGCCGTCTTCACGGCGTCGGCGGTGGCGTCGGCGAGGTGCAGCAGCGGCACCGAGAGGCCCTCCTGGACCCGGTCCGCGACCTTGTGCATGGTGTTCGTGCAGATGAGCACGAGATCCGCGCCGGCGGCTTCCAGCCGTCCCGCGGCCTCCGCGAGCAGGTCGCCGGCCTCGGCCCACCGGCCCTCGGTCTGGAGCTGCTCGATTTCCGCGAAGTCCACGGAGTACAGCACGCAGCGGGCCGAATGCAGACCCCCGAGCCGGTCGCGGGTGAGCTGGTTCAGCAGCCGGTAGTACTCGGCGGTCGACTCCCAGCTCATTCCACCGAGCAGTCCTATCGTCTTCATAAGTGAAAACGATAGCATCCCCGATCATCCATAAGGATGACTTTGGTTTCCTTTCGTGGTTCCTGTAGGCGCCCGCCGCCGGTGTCCGGCCTCCGGCCGGCCCGGATCACCGGCGGCGGGCGCTGGTGTCAGGACTCTGCGGACCCTTCCCGCATGACGTTCTGAAAGGCCGTCATACACGCCATGCAGTGGTGGTCCGTTTCGGCGCTGCCGCCCGGCTGGAGGGGGCGGCCGCACAGGGTGGCCCGGCGGTCCCGGGCGACGACGTGCCATACGAGGCCAGGCCCTGAGGCCGCCTCACCGACCTGCATTTCATACATGAGAGTGCTCCATGTGGTGGACAGCTCTTGTACCCACCAAAGCAGTGCACGGCGCCGAAAGCCTGACGGGTGAGCCGTCCGGGTGACGCCCGCCCGGCCCGCGCGTCGCCCGGCCGGGGCGACCGGGGTCGGCCTAGGGTGGCGCCCCGCGGCCACGGAAGGAGGGATCGGGGGCCATGCACGCGATCCTGCACGCACTGTCGATCACCGGTGCGATGACCTGGCAGATCACCTGGGCGTTGATCCTGGGGTTCCTCCTGTCCGCCGTCGTCCAGGCCGTGGTGCGGAAGTCCACCGTCGTCTCCCTGCTCGGTGACGACCGCCCCCGCACCCTGGCCGTCGCCGCCGGGCTCGGCTCGGCGTCGTCCTCGTGTTCGTACGCCGCCGTCGCGCTGGCGCGGTCGCTGTTCCGCAAGGGCGCCGACTTCACCGCCGCGATGGCCTTCGAGATCGCCTCCACCAATCTGGTCATCGAGCTCGGGGTGATCCTGGCCCTGCTGCTGGGCTGGCAGTTCACCCTGGCGGAGTTCGTCGGCGGCCCGGTCATGATCATCGTTCTGGCGGTGCTGTTCCGGCTGTTCCTGGGCGAAGGGCTGCTGCGCGGGGCGCGCGAGCAGGCGGAGCGGGGGCTCGCCGGGTCGATGGAGGGGCACGCGGCGATGGACATGTCGGTGCGGGGCGAGGGCTCCTTCGCCCGGCGGCTGCTGTCCGGGGACGGCTTCACCTCGACCGCGCACATCTTCGCCATGGAGTGGGCGGCGATCCTGCGGGACCTCGTGATCGGCCTGCTCATCGCCGGGGCCATCGCCGCCTGGGTGCCGGACTCCTTCTGGCAGTCCTTCTTCTTCGAGGGCCACCCGCTCGCGGCGAAGCTGTGGGGTCCGCTCATCGGCCCGCTGGTCGCGATCGCCTCGTTCGTCTGCTCCATCGGCAACGTCCCGCTGGCCGTGGTGCTCTGGAAAGGCGGTATCAGCTTCGGCGGCGTCGTGGCCTTCATCTTCGCCGACCTGTTGATCCTGCCGATCCTCAACATCTACCGGAAGTACTACGGGAGGCGGATGGCGCTCTTCCTGCTCGGCACCTTCTACCCGGCCATGGTGATCGCCGGCTACGTCGTGGAGTTCGGCTTCGGGGCCCTGGGCCTCATCCCCGATCCACAGGACGCGCAGATCCCGATGGAAGGCGTGAGCTGGGACTACACGACCTGGCTCAACATCGTGTTCCTGCTGCTGGCCGGGGCCCTGCTGTGGAGGTTCTTCCGTACCGGCGGGCGCTCGATGCTCCGCATGATGGGCGGCGCCCCCACCCGGTAGCGTGCACGACCTCGACAGGGCCCCGTGCCACGAAAAATACCCCGGACCGAATTGACGGCCGGGGTATTCGTCTGGGTATATTTGACATTTCACGCGCTGATGAAATCAGGACGTGAAGAAGCTTTACGGGGACATCGTATCGGGTCGGGAGTGGAATTGTCAACCGTGGAATTCCGTAATGAACAGCAATTCATCGACGCGCTCTATGCGCGCCTCGACGACCTGCGCGACCAGGCCGAACGCGCCGTGCAGCACGCACTGGCCGGAACGGGGAGCGGGTTCCAGGCGCGACTGGAGCGCGACGTGCTCGTCGCCGAGCAGTCCGGCCTGCTTTCCGCGCTGAACGCTGGCGAGAACGGCCTGTGTTTCGGCCGCCTCGAGTTCTCCGACGGCCGGGACCACCACATCGGCCGCATCGGAATCAGGCAGGACGACGCGGACCGCACCCCCCTGGTCCTCGACTGGCGGGCCGAGGTGGCCCGCCCGTTCTACCTCGCGACCGGGCACTTCCCGATGGGGCTGCGCCGGCGCCGGCACCTCACCACCCGCGGGCGGGAGGTCACGGCCCTGCACGACGAGATCCTCGATCTCACCGACACCGAGCGCACCGGCCACGAGGGCGCCGACGCGGACGCCGTGCTGCTCGCCGCGCTCGACGCCGCCCGCACGGGCCGCATGCACGACATCGTGCAGACCATCCAGGCCGAGCAGGACCGCATCATCCGCTCGCCCCACCGCGGCGTGCTGGTGGTGGAGGGCGGCCCGGGAACCGGCAAGACGGCCGTCGCCCTGCACCGGGCCGCTTACCTGCTCTACGCGCACCGCGAGCTGCTCGCCAAGCGCGGCGTGCTGATCGTCGGACCCAACCCGGCGTTCCTCGGCTACATCGGCGAGGTGCTCCCCTCCCTCGGCGAGACCGGGGTACTGCTCTCCACCCTCGGCGAGCTGTTCCCCGGCATCCGGGCGACCGGCGCCGACCGGCCCGGCGCCGCCGCCGTGAAGGGCCGCGCCGCGATGGCCGAGGTCCTCGCACGCGTCGTGCGCGACCGCCAGACGCTGCCCGAGACCGTGCCCGCCGGCAGCGGCGAGGACAGCGCCGTGATCCCCGAACCGGCCCTGGAGATCGACCACGACGACTACGGCACCCTGCTGCTGGACCGGACCATGGCGCACGAGGCCCGGGACCGGGCCCGCGCCACCGGACTGCCGCACAACCTGGCCCGCCCCTACTTCGCGTTCCGCGTCATCGACGCCCTCACGCAGCAGCTCGCCGACCGGCTCGGCGCCGATCCGTTCGGCGGCCCCAACCTGCTGGGCGCCGACGACGTCGCGCAGCTCGGCAAGGAGATCGCGACCAGCGCCGAGGTGCACTCCGCGATCGACAGCCTCTGGCCGCCGCTCACACCGCGGCAGCTCATCGCCGACTTCCTCGCCGATCCCACGCACCTGCCGTCCCGCGAAGCCGAGTTGGTCCGGCGCACGACGCAGGACTGGACGCCGGCCGACATCCCGCTGCTCGACGAGGCCGCCGAGCTGCTCGGCTTCGACGACAGTGCGCAGCGCGCCGCCGAGGAGCGGCAGCGGCAGGAGCGCATCGCGTACGCACAGGGCGTCCTGGACCTGTCCCAGGGATCCGAGTCGTACGAATTCGAGGACATGGAGAACGAGTTCCTCGCCGCGCACGACATCATCGACGCGGAGCGGATGGCGGAGCGGCACGAGGAGGCCGACCACCGCAGCGCGGCCGAGCGGGCCGCCGCCGACCGCACCTGGGCCTTCGGGCACGTCATCGTGGACGAGGCGCAGGAACTGTCCGAGATGGCCTGGCGGTTGCTGATGCGGCGCTGCCCCACCCGCTCCATGACGCTGGTGGGCGACCCGGCCCAGACCGGCGACGAGGCCGGCTGCGGATCGTGGAACCGGATCCTGGCCCCGTACGTCGGGGACCGCTTCGAGCTGGTGCGCCTCGGCGTCAACTACCGCACTCCCGCGGAGATCATGGACGTCGCGGCCGCCGTGCTCCGGGCCCGCCACCCCGGATTCGAGCCGCCGAGCTCGGTGCGGTCCACGGGACGGCGGCCCTGGGTGCGGGCCACGGACGACCTCGCCCGTACCGTCGCGGACGCGGTGCGCGGCGCCACCCCGGCCGGCGAGGGGCGGGACGGCCGGCTGGCGGTGATCGCGCCGCGCGCGCTGCACGATGCGCTGGCCGTCGAACTGCCCGGCGTGCGGGCGGGGGAGGAGCCCGACCTCACCCGTCCGGTCGTCCTGTTGGACCCGCGGCAGGCCAAGGGGCTGGAGTTCGACTCCGTGATCGTCGTGGAGCCCGCGGACCACGAGCCGAGCGATCTGTACGTCGCCCTGACCCGGGCCACCCAGACCCTCGGCGTGATCCACACGGGCCGGCTGCCGGAGGGCCTGGACGGGCGGCAGTAAGCGGGGTGCCGGGCAGCGGGTGCCGGGCGGGGCGGTGGCGCGTCAGACCGCGGCCGGCGTGCGGAGTTCCAGCGGCTGCAGGGGCTCCGGCGGCTCCGGCCGCTCCCGGCGGTCGAGGCGCTCGAGTCCGGCCAGGCGTTCCAGCCCGCCCCGGCCCTCCGAGCAGTTGTGGACGGCGCTCGGCATCCCGCCGTCCGCGGCGGGGGCCTGGCAGCGCGTGCTGGCGTGGGCGGGGCCGGTGCTGGTGGCGCTGGTGGCGGGGGTGCTGCGCTTCGTGCACCTGGGCAGCCCGAAGGCGGTGATATTCGACGAGACGTACTACGCCAAGGACGCCTGGGCCACGATCCGGCAGGGCTACGAGGCGAGCTGGCCCAAGGACATCGACAAGTCGATCCTCGCCAACCCGGACGGGGTGGCCCTGCCGCTGGACCCCGGCTACGTCGTGCACCCGCCGGTCGGCAAGTGGGTCATCGGGCTCGGCGAGTGGATGTTCGGCTTCACGCCGTTCGGCTGGCGGTTCATGACGGCCGTGCTCGGCACCCTGTCGGTGCTGATGCTGTGCCGGATCGGGCGCCGCCTGTTCCGCTCCACGTTCCTGGGCTGCCTGGCGGGCGCGCTGCTCGCGGTGGACGGCCTGCACCTGGTGATGAGCCGGACCGCGCTGCTCGACCTGGTCCTGATGTTCTTCGTGCTCGCCGCGTTCGGTGCGCTGCTGATCGACCGGGACAGGGCCCGGGCCCGGCTCGCGGCCGCGCTCCCGGTGGACGAGGAGGGGCGCACCCGCCCGGACGTCACGGTCGCCGAGACGCTGCGCTTCGGCTGGCGTCCGTACCGGATCCTGGCGGGCGTCTGTCTGGGCCTGGCGTTCGGCACGAAGTGGAACGGCCTGATCGTGCTGGCCTTCTTCGGGGTGCTGACGGTCCTGTGGGACGCGGCGGCGCGCCGGACGGCGGGTGCGGGGGCCCCGTACGCGGCGATGCTGCGCCGCGACGCGCTGCCGGGCTTCCTGTCGACGGTGCCGGTCGCGGTGGCGGTGTACCTGGCCTCCTGGACGGGCTGGATCCTGAGCCCGGACAACGGCAAGGGCGGGTATTTCCGCGACTGGGCCGCCAAGAACGACCAGGGCAGTTCGCTGTCGTTCCTGCCGGAGTGGCTGCGCAGCCTGTGGCACTACGAGACCGAGGTGTACAAGTTCCACGTCGGTCTGACCTCGGGCCACACCTACGAGTCGAACCCGTGGAGCTGGCTGGTGCTGGGCCGGCCCGTCTCCTATTTCTACGAGTCCCCCGATCCCGGCACGGCCGGCTGCCCGGCGACGGAGGCGGGCAAGTGCGCCCGCGAGGTGCTGGCGCTGGGCACCCCGATGCTGTGGTGGGCGGGCTGCTTCGCGCTGCTGTACGTGCTGTGGCGGTGGTTCTTCCGCCGCGACTGGCGGGCGGGTGCGATCGCGTGCGCGCTGGGTGCGGGCCTGCTGCCCTGGTTCAACTACCAGGAGCGGACCATCTTCTTCTTCTACGCGGTGGTCTTCGTCCCGTACCTGTGTCTGGCGGTGGCGATGATGATCGGCGCCCTGCTGGGCCCGTCGGGCTCGTCGGAGCGCAGGCGCGCCCTCGGCGCGATCGCGGCGGGCGTGCTGGTCCTGCTGATCATCTGGAACTTCATCTACTTCTGGCCGATCTACACGGGCGAATCCCTCCCGATGGACTCCTGGCGGGGCCGGATGTGGATGGACTCCTGGGTCTAGGAGCGGTCCTGGCCGGATCCGGGGGGTACCGGTCCGGTAACAAGGTGTGCACGTCACCCTCGCGCAGCGTAAGGTCCGCACCAGGGGTTCTTTGAACATGTTCAGAGAACTGGGGACCACGGGGAGGAAGTACGTGAACGGGGCGGCGAAGGGTGCCATCGTCGGCGGGGTGTTCCTGGCGATGGTCGGCGGGGCCGGGTACGGGGTGTACACACTGGTCGACGACGCCGGCGGGGACGGCGGTGACGCCAAGGACGGCACCACAGTCCAGGCCGCGACGGCCGGCAGCGGGCCGGTCACCGACAAGGAGGCCGCACAGACCGCGAAGGCGTTCTTCGCCGCCTGGGCGGCCGGGGACGCGCGCGCGGCCGCGGAACTGACGAACGACGTGCAGGCCGCGCAGACCGCCGTGGCCGACTACCGGGCCAAGGCGTACGTGTCCAAGGCCGTGATCACCCCCGGGACGCAGACGGGCCCGACCATCCCGTTCGGCGTCGCCGCGGAGGTCACGTACGAGGGCGCCACCAAGCCGCTGGCCTACGAGTCCAAACTGACCGTCGTCCGCGGTTCGACCAGCGGGAAACCGCTCGTCGACTGGCAGCCCTCGGTGCTCCACCCGCAGCTGCGGAAGGACGAGAAGCTGCGCGCCGGCGCCCCCGCGGCCCCGCCGGTCAAGGCCGTGGACCGCAACGGCGAGGAGCTCAGCGCCGAGAAGTACCCGTCGCTGCGGCCGGTCCTGGACGAGCTGCGGCAGACGTACGGCGGCAAGGCGGGCGGCAAGCCGGGCGCCGAACTGTGGATCGAGCCGGCCGCGGAGGGCGCCCCGAAGCGGACGCTGCTGACGCTGGCGGAGGGCGAGCCGAGCACGCTGAAGACCTACCTGGACGCCAAGGTGCAGGCGGCGGCCGAGCGGGCCGTCGCCAAGTACCCGCAGTCCTCGGT
>NZ_JBHYVA010000045.1:0-23985 GCF_042750055.1 Streptomyces sp. NPDC059456 | reverse complement strand
CGCGCCCCCGGCGCAAGCGCGGCTGGCGCCGGGAGGGGCGCCCGTGGGGGGGCGCCCCCCGTCGAAACGCGGGTGCAGCCGATCCGGACCGCGGGGTCCGATCGGCTCTCCCCGCACTGTTCGGCCAGGCGGGCTTCGCACTCGAGCCTGAGGAACTCCGGGGAACTCTTCGGATTCGGGCTCGCGCGGATGCTCGACGGATTCCAAACACTCATCGGATTATCGGTCTACCGATGGGGAGCCGAGGGGGCGACCAACGGCACCCCGCCCCGTGGCCGTCGGCGTTGATGTGAGGTGAGGGTCGATTCATCGAGCTGAATCGATTCGGCAGCTCAGGCACGTATCGACCGGCGAACAGCCGGGGATCATCTCGGGGCATTGAAGGCTCCGGATACCTCACCGCCGCCGATCCGTCCTGGCACCTCCTGCGGGGCGGCGACGTCACCATCTCCACCAAAGCCGCCGGCCTGCGCCGCTGCGCTGCCTGCCGGGCCAGAGCCAACGGGCCATCCGTGGCAAGAAGGGCAACGCCTGATGGGCATCTACGGACAGGACTGGGCGTCCTACCAGAGCGACGAACCGAGCCTCGCCGGAATCGACTTCGTCTTCACGAAGATCACGGAAGGCCTCGGATACACGAATCCGAAGTGGGTCCGCCAGCGAGACCACGCCAAGCGCCACGGCCTGGTCTGGGGCGCCTACCACTACCCCCACATGGGCAACGACCCGGAAAGCGAAGCCGACTTCTTCCTCGACCAGGTGGCGTGGCAGCCCGGCGACATCCTGGTCCTCGACTGGGAGGGCTACGACGACGCCAACGCCGGCGTCTCCAAGGCTCGCCAGCGGGCGTACAAGGAAGACTGGCTCCGCTACGTCAAAGCCCGCATGCCAGGTCACCGGGTCGGCATGTACTGCAATGCCGACTACTGGAAGAACGTCGACACGACCAGCTACTGCGGCGACTTCCTGTGGATCGCCACCGCGGGCCGCGGCGCGGGCGACCCCGGGATCACGGCGAGCTGGATGTTCCACCAGTACGACGACAACCCCGTCGACCAGGACTACTGCCCGCTGCCCGGCCGCGAGGAGCTTCGCGCCTGGGCTCTCGGATCCTCGGAGGACGACATGCCCCTGTCCCAGGCAGACCTCGACGCCGTCGCGACCGCCGTCTGGCGTCACACGGAGACCAACGCCGCCACCGGCCGCCCCGTCGACATGGGCGCGGTCATGGCGTGGATGGACAAGATGCACAACAACCAGACCGACGCCGTCGCACGACAGCTCGCCGCGACGCAGGCAGCGGTGACTGCGCTCGCCGCTCAGCTCGGCCAGCAGCACGGCGTCGACACCGAAACCGTGGTGTCCGCGGTCCGGCAGGCCATCGCCGACGCCGTGATCAACGTGGATGTCCACGTCACCGGCACCCCCGCACCGACCGGCTGAGAGACAACGCCCCGGAGGGGGGGGGGGCCGCGCGGGGCGGGGTCGCCCACCCCGTCACAACGGTGCTGGACCCCGACCCCGCCCCCCCGCACCCGCCCGGCGGCCCTCCACCCCCCCGCCGGGGCGTGACCGCGCTCGGCTCGGTCACGCCACGCGGCAGGCACGCCGCGCACGGGCGGGCAGCTGCGAAGAAGGGCGTCAGGCACGTGCTGGTGTTCATGCTGGTGTTCCTGGGCTTCACGTGTTGTGACGGTCACCGCGGCAGGAGCGCATCCAGTGCCGCACCGAGCCCGACGGTGTCGCGGAAGTGGATCGCGGCGATGCCCAACTCGCGGGCGGCAGCGACGTTCGCAGCCCTGTCGTCGATGAACACGGCTTCTGCGGGGGCGACACCCATCATGTCGAGGGCCTGGGTGAACACCACCGGTTCGGGCTTGGTAGCGCCAAGACGGCAGGAGAAGAGCAAGGCGTCGAAACGGGAGGCGACCTGAGGGAACGAGTCCGGGAACGCTTCCAGGAGCAGGGGGTCGTTGTCCGTGAGCAGGGCGGTGCGGAGAGGACGCACGGTGTCCGCCAGCCTGAGCACCTTTGGATCGGGTTCGAAGGCACGGCACCAGATCTCCTGGAGTGCCCGGATGCTTCCCTGGAACCCCAGCCTCTCTTGAATCGTGCGGTGGATCTCCGCCGGGGATTCAAGGCCGAGGTCCCACCGCGAGATGAGCCCGGATGCATACAGTCTGCTCTCCACCTGCTCGGGCGTGAGCCCGCATGCCGTACCGAGCGCGGCAAGCCGTCGCTCTGGATGGAAGCGGCAGACGACGCCCCCGAGGTCGAAGAAGATCACCTTTGGCTGCATGCGCTGACGATAGCTGCACCGCCGTCACGACAAACGGCCTTGCTTGGATGCTCCTGCAGAGCTGGCCCGCCTCCTGGTCACAACGCCAGTCAACCCTTGATCACAATCCACAGCTGGAGTACTAGACGTCGCCCCGTCGAGCTCGCCCGCGAGCTCGACTTCGCGTACCGCGAGTCGTTGGCGACGGGGTGGTAGCGCTCCCGCTCTTCTGCGTCGCGGTGACTTCCAGAAGTTCCCGCGCCTCCTCGTCCACGAGGAGGCGGACATCAGGCGCGGCCCGCTGTGGACCAGGCGGTGTCACGTTCCTCGCAGCGTGATGGGCCGCCTCTCATCCAGACCTCCTCGACCACGTGCCAGGGGGATGGCGTGGGGGTGACGTGCGCGCGCTGAGCTCCTCGTCGAGCCTCCGATGAAGTTCCGCTGAACGTATGGACGGCACCCCCGCCTCCTCGGTCCAGCCAGGACCGCGCAGCCCGAATACCCCGCCTTTGCGGCGTCCGGTCCCGACACGCCATCCGATCCAGCAGCCCGAGCCGCGACCGCCGAGGGTGAACTCGCGGTGTCGTCGTCCTGTCTCGTGAAGACGGAACCTCCTGACCGAAGATTGGCTGCTGCGGTGTTGTCTCAGCGAAACTTGATCGAGATGTCCGGCTGGGAGCCTGGTGCCGTGGAAGACTTCATGGAGCAAGGACTTCGCCGCTCGATCGCCGAAGCCGACTCTCCGGCCTGGCACGTCAGGGCAGCTGCAGGGCGACGGCTGGCGGCGGCGCCCCGGATCGAGGGTGTCGCCGATGTCCTGCACCGTCTCCTCCTGGACGCTCAGGACACCGGAGTGACCTCCGATACAGCAGCGGCCCTGTTGGCCCGCAGGGATCTGGCCGGCCTGCGGGCCGTGCTCGCCGCCCGTGCAGTGGCGTCTGACGAGGGGACCGCTGACCAGCTCGCCGCGGAGCTTGATTGCGACCCACGCTGGGCGACCGGAGAGGGCGGCGCCGAGCTGATCACGCAGCTCCGAAAGCTGACGTCGGATACAAGCCCAGGGGTCCGCAACGAGGCCCTGTTGCGGCTATCCCGCCTGCGCTGACGGGAAGGGCGGGCAACGGCCGATCTTCAGTGAGGCAGGACAGTCGTGTCGTTGCTCATCTGGGGCTGATGGTCATGTCCTGTCTCAGATGATCTGGTCCGATTCGCCGACCGTCTCAGGCGATCTGGTCTGTGCCGCCGGAGCTTGAGGGAGCTGGTCCGAGACCTGGGCGGGACACGACCCGGTTCCGCGGCCGTCATGTCGCCACAGCCAGGAGACACGGGGCGAGCAGTATCAGCAGCCTCGGAACGCGAAGGTGCGACGGACCGGGCCCGGACGTCATTGCTACGGTCGGCGGATGGAGAGCTGGGACGAGGGCGGTGTACGCGCTCGGATACGGGACATGGCGGCACGGGACCCGGAGCGGTCACGTTTCGGGGCTCGTACACACCGGTACGAGCTGACGCCGCCGCTGCCGGAGGCGGAGATCAGGGCGTTCGAGGCGGTCCACGGCATCAATCTGTCGGCTGAGTACCGGTCCTTCGTCGCGGAGGTGGGCAACGGGCCTGCCGGGCCCGGCCACGGGTTGATGCCGTTGACCGTCCCTCGCCCGGAGGCCGGCGAGGACTGGGCTGTGGACGACGAGTGGGAAGAGGACCGACTGCCGGGCCGACTCGCCGAGCCGTTCCCTCTCAGCGAACCCCTGCCAGGCCGGATCGGCGCATCGACCGGTGAGCTGACCGGGGGCACGCTCATGCTGGCCGAAGAGGGCTGCGGCATCTACATCAGGCTGGTCTTGAACGGCCCACGAAAGGGCGAGGTCTGGCGGATCGACCCGGACTGGGGCGGCTTCGTCCCCGTGAGCGCCTGCTTTCGCACCTGGTACACCGAGTGGCTGCAGTAGTTGTCTCAGCCATTCAAGCTTGGAGGGCGCACGCTCACCTGTTGCCGGGCACGGGACACCGCTGTCGGTGAGGGGTGGCGGGCTGCGGCTATGAGTCATGCGCTTGCCGTGCGGGAGGGCGAGCGGCCGGCGGGTGACTCCGCTGCGGCCCGGTGTTTCACCGATCTGCGGCCGAATCGGCCAGAGAGGCAGGGGGGTAGGAGCTGCTCGCGCCAGTCCTCTTCACCTGGCCCGAGCAGGTCGCTGCGCCGTCCGTCCCCCCGCTGCCTGGAGACGCTTGCCGACACATCCCGATGAAGGACCAGCCGCGCACGACTGGGCGGAGGGCCAGGTGTGGACCGCGGTGCGGGTGACCCCACTGATCACCAGGAAGTTCCGCGTCTCCAACAGCCTCTCCGGGACCATCGGGCTGATGCACCGCCTCGGTTTCAGCCCGATGGTGCCGGCGCGGCGGGTGGCCGAGTGTGACACGCAGGCCGCCATCGTCTGAGACGAGGCGACCTGGTCCGAGGCACAAGCGGCCGGGCGGCCTGCGGAGGCCATATCCGCTTCGAGGACGAGGCAGGCTTCACCCGAAGGCCACCATCAGGGCGCTTGCTTACCGCCCCTTCAGTCGGGAGGTGAGGAAGCGCGTCAGCCGGTGGGCGTGCCGATCTGGTCGCGTTCCAGGACGGAACGCAGCTCAGAGAGGGCATGCGCGGCGGCGGTCATGGGGGACGCCTTGAGTGCACCGGCGATCAGTTCGGCCAGCCGCCCGGTAAAGGTCTCCTCTGCCACGTCGACCAACTGCCTTCCTGCGTCGGTCAGTTCCAGCAGCGACGACCGGCGATCCGACGGGTTCGGCATGCGGGCCACCCATCCCTGCCGCTCCAGGCGGTCGACTCCCTTGCTCGTGGCCCCGATGCCGACGGCGAACTCGGCCGCCAGATCCGCCACACGGGCCCCCGGGTGGTCGCGGAGGTGGCGCAGGAACTCGAATTGCGACGTGACGATCCCGTGCTGCTCGCGGAGGCGGTCGTTGAGGGCGTTGTACAGGCGCGTCTCGCATCGGACGAGGTCGGCGAAGAAGCTCGGGAGGTCGACCGTCTCACCGCTCACTTTAGATGCCATGGCATATAGTCTACGTTACATGCCAAGGCATATAGTTCTGAGGAAGCTACTTACGGCAGGAGTACGCACCATGAGCAAGGAACAGCGCACGCAGGTCAGCGCGATGCTGCGGCAGCCCCGACCCGACGGCCCCCGGCCGGTCGAGGCGGTCCGAGCCGGATTCAAGGCGATGATGGCCCAGATGATCGTTCCGGACGGCCTCCGCATCACCAAGGCGACGCTCGGCGAGCGACCGGCGCTGCACGTCGAGCCGGGCACCGGGACGCGCACCGGGACGATCCTGTACTTCCACGGCGGCGGCTGGGTGTACGGCTCCCCCGAGACCGCGCTGTCGCTGACGGGGAACCTCGTGGCCAGGACCGGGTTCACGGCGTACTCGCTGGACTACCGGCTCGCCCCCGAGCACCCGTTCCCGGCCGCGATCGAGGACGGGCTCAGCGCCTACCGCTCCCTCCTCGACAGCGGCGAAGACCCTTCGGCCATCGCGTTCGCCGGGGACTCCGCAGGCGGCGGACTCAGCATCACCACCTGCCTCGCCGCCCGGGACGCCGGCCTGCCGATGCCTGCCGCGATCGTGGCCTTCTCCCCCGGCCTCGACGCCACCCGGACGGGCGAGAGCATGAACACCAAGGCAGGCATCGACCCGTTCTTCACCCGCGAGAGCCTGGGACACACCGGGGCCATGTACCTGGCGGGAGCCGACCCGCACCAGCCCATGCTCAGCCCCGCCGTCCTCGCCGAGCTGACGGGCTTCCCCCCGATGCTCCTCCAGGCGGGCACGAACGAAGTGCTCCTGGACGACTCCACCCGTATGGCCGCCCGCGCCCGCGCTGCCGGAGTGGACGTGATCCTCGACATCACCGCCGACGTACCCCACGTGTTCCAGTCGTTCGCCGGCGTGCTCGACGAGGCCGACCAGGCACTGGACCGGGCAGCTCTCTTCCTCACACAGCACGTCCAGGTTCCCGACTCCGCGGCCAAGTCGGCCCGGTAAGGCCTGGAGGCCTTTGGCCGTGCGACCAGCTGGACGGCTCCGCTCCTCGCAGTGAAAAGGCAGAACACGAGTCACCGCGCAGAGGCAGGGCCGTGGTGTCGGGCGAGGGCCTCCGTGTCAGGCCAGTGCTTGCCGCGTGGACAGCGGTGAGCTGCGACGACGCCCCGGGCGGGCCGGCCCGGACGCGCTGCGGCGGATCGAGTCATATGCGCCAGCCACTGGAGTGCTGTCGGGGAGCGGCTCTCAGCCCGTCACCGGGACGTGGCAAGCCGCCGGACGGGCCGGGCAGGCCCACTGGTCGTGGACGCACCGCTCGATGTCACGCTGTCGGCATCGTGCCTCCGGTTCCAGGAACGGCGGCCCTCGAGGCGATCCTGGACTACGCTGCCCGAGGCTGGCCCAGCCACTGGGGCATGACCGTTGGGGGGGGTGATCCACCTGATATCACGTCAACGACCGGTGCATGCACGTCGGCTGGTTCGCCGGACGGGTGCAGTTCTGGGACTTGTAGCTGCCGGGGCGGGCGCGCTGGGCGCGGTGCTGTTGTCGCCCTTTCTGCTACAGGAGTTCTCCCACTCCAAGGGAGTGGACTGGAACAAGCTGGGTCAGATCGGTGCGGCGTACGGTTTCACGTCGGCGATCGTCTCGGCGCTGGCGCTGACCGGCGTCGCCGCCTCCCTGCTCTTCCAGAACCGGCAGGCCAGGGCGGACCAGGTCCAGGCGATCCGTAGTTACTACCTCGAACTGGTCCGCATGGAACTCGACGACATGCCGCTCTACCAGCCCTGTTGGGGCGACATGGACATCGCCGATCCTCACGAGCAGAAGCGGCACGTCTATGCCGATCTGATGATGAACTACGCGTGGATGGGCTTCGAAATCGGGACCATCCCCGAGAGCCTGCTGCGGGACATGCTCGCCGGCATGTTCACCGGAGAGGCCGGGCGAACCTACTGGAGCAGGGCCCGTACCTCCTGGATCGCCAGCGCTTTTGGAAGTCGTCGCGGGCGCCACTTCCTGACCATCGTGGGCGAGGACCACGATCGTGCTGCCGCCGACGGGCCACCGACCCGCTCCATCGTCACGTCCAGCCGGCCTGGCGGGGCCGCTTCGGGGACATCGCGGGTGTGGCGCACGCCGGCGGGCATCCTGATCGGTCTGGGCGCCGGCTTGGTGGCCGGATCGGTCCTGCGCGGCCGCCGCCGCTGAACCGGATTGGGTGGTGCCACAGCGGTGCGCCGACGTCGGACGAGCCGTTCCTTCTCGACGGTCCACCGGATCCTGGTCCGGTACGGTCTGAACCGCCTGGCCTGGCCGCAGCGGCGAACCGGTCCGCCGCTCCGAACGGGCCTGGCCCGTTGATGACCACTCCCGCCCGGCCTACGGCGAAGTCCTGCCTGACGAATGCCGCGACATGCATCGCCCGCAGGAAGATCCGGCCCCATCGGCTGTAGAACACATGCCAGTTCCCGTACGCCCTGCCGGACTTGGCCCCCTCGGCCCTGCGCCTGGGCACCGCCGAGGCCGCTGGGCATGAACACCCGCCTCGGCCTTGCCGTCGCAGCGGCCGTGGTGCTGGCCCTCGTAGGGCGCCCGCTGCTGTTCGTGCCGCGGCTGCGGTGCGTGGCAGTGGAGGCCGGGATTGGTCGGACGGGAGTGGTCGGACGGGATTGGCGCATCCCCCGTGAGAGCTACCCGGGCTGTCCCTCCGGGGGTGATTCGCGGATGCGGGATGGTTTCTAGCGTGGTTGCCAGGTCGCCGCTGGTGCGACCACTGCCACAGGGAGGCCATCATGAGCACGACATCGACTGCCGAGTACGGGCACGAAGCGGACGCCGGTCCGGACGCGGGGCCGCCCGGCCGGGGCGGCCGTTTCGGCCGGATCCTGCGCTCGCCGATCGGCTGGTCGGTGACCGGGCTGGTCGGAGTCGCTCTGGTCGCGGGTCCGACGGCCACGGGGCCGGGTCCGGTGCCGGTGCTGGGCGCGGCCGCCGCGGTGGCCGTGTACGCACTGGTGATGCGCCGGATCGCGGGACGCGCCACGCCGGAGATCGCCCGGTCCGGCGCGGCGCGTGAGGCGCTGCTCGGCGGCGGGATCGGGCTGGGGTTCATCGTGGCCGCGCTCTTGTTGATCACGTTGTTCGGGGGGTATTCGTTCTCCTGGGCGGGCAGCGGCTTCATGTCGGTGGTGTGGTCCGCGGTGATGGTGCAGATCGGTACCGCGGTCACCGAGGAGCTGATGTTCCGGGGTCTGTTCTTGCAGGCCCTGGAGCAGCGGTGGGGCAGCGGTATCGCGATCGCGGTCACCGCGGTGTCCTTCGGAGCCGCCCACCTGGGCGGGGCGGGGGCGAACCTGTGGAGTGCGCTGGCGATCGCTTTGCAGGCGGGTGCGATGCTGGGTGCCTCGTACCTGTGGAGGCGCAGCATCTGGTTCGTCGCGGGGCTGCACTTCGTGTGGAACACCGTTCAGCAGCTGGCCGGCATCCCGGTATCCGGGCATGCCCCGGAGGGGCTGTTCACCGTCGAGGCCCATGGCTCGGCGGCGCTGACCGGGGGTATCTTCGGCCTGGAGGCGTCGGTCGTGCCCGTGCTCCTCAGTGTGCTGATCACCGTTCCGATGCTCGTCCTGGCCCGACGAGGCGGCGGCCTGCTGCCCCGGCGGCGGGCCCGGCATTGAGACCGGCCGACCGGAGGATACGGAAGTGATGTCTCGTCAGGCGCCCTGGATCCGCCCGCGGTTCCGGGCGCCGCTCGACCGGTGGAGGGAGCGGGGCGCCTCCTTCCGGGACGGCCTTGTGGCCGTGGTGCTCGCGCTGCTCGCCTTCGCGCCGACCCTGTCGAACATCGGCGCACAGATCGGTGATCTGCCCCAGCGGCCGGGGGACGCGCTGGGTATCGGGCTGACCCTGGCCCAGACGCTGCCGCTGGCGGCCCGCCGTCGGTGGCCCGCCGCCACTCTGGCCGTGGTCGCGGCCGCTTTCGCCGCGCATCAAGCGCTGGGTTTCGCAACGACGTTCGGCAGCCTGGGGCTGTACGGCGCGCTGTACTCGGCCGCGGCTCACCAGGTCTGCTTCCGCCCGCGCCTGGCGGCCGCGGCGAGTGCGGGCTACGTCGCCCTGGCCCTGGTACTGCACCGTCTGGGCTCACCGCAGGGCATCGCGGACTATGCCGCCTTCTATCTGACTCTGGCCGCGATCTGGCTGGTGGGGAGCAGCGTGCGGATACGCAGGGCACAAGAAGCGGAGCAGCGGCGGCTGGCCGCCGAGGTGGCCACGGCGACCGAGCGGGCGCGGATCGCCCGCGAGCTGCACGACGTGGTCACCCACCACGTGACGGCCATGGTGGTCCAGGCCGATGCGGCGCAGTTCCTGATCACCTCCGCACCGGAGCAGGCCGGCGAAGGGCTGGTGGCCGTCAGCGACACCGGACGGCGGGCTCTGACGGAGCTGCGCTACCTCCTCGGCGTGCTGGAGGCGACCGGCGAAGACGCCGATCCGGCGCGTGCGGAGCGGGCCCCGACCCTGGGACGGGTGGCGGACCTCATCGAGCAGGCCCGCAGGTCCGGCCAGCCGGTCGAGTTCAGCGAGCGGGGCGAGCACCAGCCACAGCCGGTGGACGTGGAGCTGGCCGCCTACCGGGTGGTGCAGGAGGCACTCACCAACGCCATGAAGTACGCGGCCGGGCAGCCGACCCGGGTCTCGGTCCGCCACGGCGGGGAGCACCTCGAGATCACGGTGGTCACCGGCGGATCCGACAGCCCCCCGGCCGACCCACCGCTCATCCGGGTGCCGGGTTCGCGGGGCGGGCGGGGTCTTGCCGGGCTGCGTGCACGGGTGCGGATGCTCGATGGTGAACTTGAGGCCGGTCCCCGGCCCGAGGGCGGGTTCGAGGTCCGCGCCACGATTCCCACCAAAACCCGTCCAGGAGTAGCCCCGTGAGCGAGAGCGACGCGCAGCCGCCAATCCGTGTACTCGTCTGTGACGACCAGGCACTGGTGCGCACCGGCTACGTCACCATCTTCTCAGCCCAGCCCGACATGGAGGTCGTCGGCGAGGCCGAGAACGGGCACGAGGCGGTCCAGGCCGCACACCGACTGCGCCCCGACGTGGTCGTGATGGACATCCGCATGCCCCTGCTCGACGGCATCCAGGCCACCCGGCAACTGGCCGGCCCCGATGCCGAGAATCCGCCGAAGGTACTGGTCGTCACCACCTTCAACATCGACGCGTACGTGTACGACGCCCTGAAGGCCGGAGCCAGCGGCTTCCTCCTCAAGGACGCACCACCGGCCCAGCTGGTCAACGGGATCCGCACGGTGGCCCGGGGCGAGGCCCTGCTCGCTCCCGCCGTCACCCGCCACCTCATCGGCCACTTCGCCGAGCACATACGCCCCACCAGCCCCGAACGCGAAACGGTCGTCAAGGCACTGACCCCGCGCGAGCTTGACGTGTTCCAACAGGTGGCCGAGGGCCTTTCGAACGCGGAGATCGCCGAAGCCCTGTTCATCGCCCCGGAAACCATCAAGACCTACGTCTCGCGCATCCTGGCCAAACTCGGGCTGCGCGACCGGGTCCAAGTAGTCGTCCTCGCCCACCGCGCCGGACTGGTGTCCGGCACGGCTTGATCTACCACCCTCGACCCGCCCGGGGCCAGGCTTGTCCCGGAGCCAGGCAGCCCCGGGAGCCAGGCAGCTCCTGGGCCCGACGATGAGGCCCGGGCGGGTCCGTCCGGCTGACGGCCCGAAACAGCACGTATGAGCCGGCGGCGCCACGCCACTGCCCCGTTCGTCCGCGCGCCGACCGCCCGGACGCCATTTCCGCACGCCCACCCCTCGAGTTCCGCCGCCCCGCGCTCCCTGTTCGGATCACGCTGACGACGGCAGAGCAGGGCAGGGCACGGCAGGGCACGGCCGGTACGCCTGACCGTGCAGGGATCATGGTCGGGGCCCCGCGGCGCCTGATTGATCTCGCTCGCGCGAAGGACCGTCTATGCGGGATCAGACCGTCCGTGAACGGCCTGGACCGCTCCCTCCGCGGCGAACGCGTCCGTGATCGGCGCGATGAGCGAGGCGAAGCGGCGGGCACCCGCGGCGCCGATCGGCGCCCAGAGCGCGGCGCAGTGCTCGTCCGTTTCCACTTCGATGCGCTCGCGTGCCGCACTGCCGGCGTCGGTCACCACGCCGTGGGAGTCGAGCCACCCGCGCGCGACGAGGCGTGCCGTCGCTGCGCTCCACTCCTCGTCGTCCCACTGACGGGTCGCACGCGCAAGAGCCGTCGGGAGGAGGCCGGTTGCGGTGTGCAGAACGAGGCAGTCGCACGGCCCGAGACCGTTGTCGGCGAGTACGACGAGATGGGCGTCGCCGCGCCACTCGCGCGCCACCGTGATCTGCTGCCACAGTGCGACGAGGGGATCGGACGGAAGCGCAACCGAGGCGTTCGCGGCGGCCAGCACCTTGCCGGCGTAGTCGGCACCGGCGACGACCGGGTCGATCAGCAGGCGCGCCTCGGCAAGGTGGTCATCCGTCAGATGCACGTTGACGCGCCGCATCGCCCGCCCGACGGCCAGGAAACGGGCCGCCTGCCACCGCTCAGGAGGCGCGGCGTCCCACACGCCCGCCATGGCCCGCACGGCCCGCGGGCTGAAGTTGTAGAACGCCGCGAGCGTGACGTGCCACGGAACCGCGCCCATCGCGGCCGACCGGAAGGCCAGATACGCCGGCCCGCGGTCGGTCACCCCGAGCCCGGCGGCCTCCTCGGCGCTCTCGGGGGCAAGGTAGATGAACAGGTGGGCTGCGCTGACGGCGCGGCTGACGTCACGGACGGCGTTCAGGTCCATCGGGCTGTCGCCGAGGAGTACGGAGTCGGGAAGGTCGTCGAGGTGCATGGCGATGTCTCCTCCGGGGAGTCGGGCGGCGCTGTCAGGCGGGTGTTTCGGCAGTGGCGGTCAACGCGGCGTGGCCGAGGGTGTGACCGGTCACGGTGAAGCCAAGGACGGCCGGTGTGGCGTCGGCCGGGACGCCTGGGGCGGGGATGTCGAGGGCGTGCGCCACGATGAAGTGGCGGTGCGGGCCGTGTCCGGCCGGCGGGGCGGCGCCGATGTGGCGGGCCACGCGGGCGTCGTTGGGCAACTGGTGGGCATTTGCGGGTAGTTGTGAGCCGGTGCCCGTCGCCGGCGCCCTTGGAGAACTCGGTGTCGGTGGCGGGGAGATCGGCGACCGCCCAGCACCTGAGCCCGGACCCGGCAGGGGCATCGGGGGCGTGGACGGTGACGGTGACGGCATGGCTCGTGGTGCCGTCCAGGGCGCCGCTCCAGGACAGCCGCGGGGACATGTCCTTCCCGTCAGGCGGGCACGGCGGTCGTTCCTTTCTCAACGAGGGCGTCCTCATCGGCTACTGAATCGACAGTAACACGGATAATCGATTATCTGGCGGATCGTCTAGGATGGGCTCATGACTCAGACGGCGCACTCCGCCACCCCGCCGGGGAAGCAGATGCTTTCCGAGCAGGTCTACGCACACCTGCGAGACGCGATCATGCGCGGGGACCACTCCCCCGGCGCCCCCCTCAAGCCGCAGGATCTTGCCAAGGAGCAGGGCGTGAGCTTGGCCGTGGTGCGCGAGGCGCTCGTACGGGTGGTCGGCGAGGGACTCGCCGACCGGCTGCCCAACCGCGGTTTCGCGGTCCCGTCCTTCTCCGACCGCCGATGGCAAGAGATCGCGGAAGCCCGGCGGACCGTCGAACCGGTCGTACTGCGCATGTCCATCGAGCGCGGCGACGTCGACTGGGAGGCCCGCGTGCGAGCCGCTCACCATCGTCTGATGCGCACTCCGGCGTACGCGCCGGAGGAGAGCGAGTACTACACAAGCGCTTGGGCCGAGGCACACAGGGTCTTCCACCGCACCTTGCTGGAGGGGTGTGACAACAGCGCGCTGCTGGAGACCTTCGACCGGTTGTGGACCGCGAGCGAGCTGGCCCGCCGTTGGTCGGCGCACCGCAACCCCGACCGGGACGGCGCCAAGGAACACCGCAGGCTGGAGGAGGCGGCGTTGGCGCGCGACGCCGACACCGCAGCCGCACTCCTGGTCCAGCACCTGACCTTGACCGCGGCTGCTCTGACCGACGATTCAGGTCAGGCCACCTAGGCTTACGCCACAACAGCGAGGTCGCCCCACGGGTGCCGGAGGGTTCCCTCCCGCTCCGGCATCACAGACACCACTGGTCCACTGAAGCCCCAGTGGGCGGCGACGGCTGCGGGGTTCAGCTCCGGGTCACCGAGGTTGTGCTCGATGAAGGCATGGATCCGCTGCACCAGCGCCTGCGTCCGGACTTCGGCAGGAAGCTGGTCCTCGGCGTCCGGCTGTTGGGCCAGGCACGCCACCGCGAGATCGACGGCGACCGTACCGAGACGACGCAGTTCCCCCGGGGTGCATTCGGCGCCGTGGTCTTCCAGCGGGGCCAAGAAGGACGCCAGGATCGCGGCCATCCCCCGGTCGCCCGGCATGCGGCGGGCCAGCGCCTGGTCCAGGCCTTGGGTACGCGGCGACATGATGTCCCGGCGCAGCATCAGGATCGTAGCCCTCACTTCGCCGCCCGTGGCGGACATCTCGCTGCCGGAGGACCGGGAGATGTCCCAGAGCATGAGGTCACCGCGCCGGATCAGGGGGGCCGTACGCCGAGCACCGCAGCCTCACCCTGGAACGCGGCGGGCCGCTCACAGCTGAGCCTGGCGGGCATCACCCCCGACTGCGGCTCGCCTCTCCGCACTGACGGGCCGCGCCCCAAGCGGCTGCCGAAAACGGCCGGGCATCTCCGCGAGGACGGAGAGCAGGCTTCTTGACCCGGGACCCTATGGATCAGGCACGGTTCAGATTCGCGTCAACAGGAGGAGTCTTCGCCGGGCTCGCCTGGTCCGCCCCGGTGGTGCTGGCCGCCTCGGCTGCTTCCCGGAAGGTGACGACCGCCTCGCCGTTCTCCCGCGCCCATGCAGTGAGCATCCTGATGGGCTCCTCCAGGGTTCGCCCGAGATCGGTCAGACCGTACTCCACCCGCGGCGGCGCCTCGGCGTACGCGTGCCGCTCGACGAGCCCGTTGGCCTGGAGCCGGCGCAGCGTCTGGGTCAGAACCTTGCGCGAGATGCCACCGCTCAACTCAACCAGCTCGCCGTGGCGCAACGGGCCATCGGTCAGCGCGAAGAGCGTGACCATGGACCACTTGCTGGCGATGATCTCCATGGCCAGGAGAGCGGGACAGTCCGAGAGGAACGCAATTCCGGGTCGCAGGCTCATGCCCCGAAAGTTACCTGAAGGTACCTGGCGGCCGCCTATCGTCGTCGAGGTGCGCACGCCCCGTACTCGCATCTCGCATGATTGAGGTTTCAGCCATGTTCGTCTCCCTTGCCGTCGTCACCGTGTTCATGTCGGCGGTTCTCCTGATATCGGCCGGGGCCAAGTCCGTGCGGACGCGGCACATCACCGAGCAGATGTCCGCTCTCGGGGTGCCGCAGAGCATGATGGCCTACCTGATCGGCGCTCAGATCGCTGGCGCGGCAGGTGCAATCGCCGGACTCTGGTGGGGACCCCTCGGAGTCGCCGCCGCGATCGGCCTGACGCTCTATTTCGCCGGGGCGGTCGCCGCCCACCTGCGCGTCGGCGACCGCAAGGGCGCGCCTCCGGCGGTGGTCCTCGCCATGGCCTCCGTCGCCCTGATCGTGCTGCGCGCTGCCACCCTCTGAGCACCTCGAAACGGGATTTGTGGGGAGCCCGGTGCCCGGAGACCGGGCGCCGGGTTCGGGAGGCGGCTCGGGGAGACCCACTGGTGGAGACATCAGCAGGGGCCCCGAGTCGGCCTCACCGATACCGCGCCACTGTTTCGGCTTGATGATGCAGCAGCGTTCGACGGTGTTGCGCTGCTTGTGGGCATGGCGGTCGGAGCCCGGCGCCGGCCGTCCTTGCTGCCCAGCCGTCTGCGGTTGGCGATCTGGTCGGCTCGCTGCGGCCGCCGCCACCACGCAGGGACGGGCCGACCCTCGCCGTACGCCGCCTGGCTGCCCGCATGGCGGCGGCCACGGGCGGTCGGGTTAGGGCCGGGCCAGGATGTCGGTCACACGGTGCGCGTAGATCACGCGGCCACAGGGGGATCCGGTGTCCGTGCAGGTCGGGTCCGTGGTGTCCATGCGGTGTTCGGTGAGCGACCACAGGTATTGCGTGCCGCCGCCGGGCACGCCCTGCCCGTGCTCGAAGGACAGGTCCTCGGGACCGACCGCGTTGGTGATGTTGGCGCCGTAGTCCACCAGACGGCCGCCGGAGACGGTCGCCCGGCGCAGGCTGCCGCTGTGGGTGGTCCAGCTGCGGTTGAAGTAGTACATGCCGTCGTAGCGTGCCGCGCCCTGGGTGAGATCGCGGGGCAGATGGAACGCGCCCGTTGCGCCGACCACGCCGTTGGTCGACTTGAGCAGGCCGGTGGTGTCGTCCATCGGCAGTGCGCCGACCCGGCCCTTCTCGGGGTGCGTGTCGTCGGAGTCGCAGTACTCGCCCATGATCAGAGCCGGAGCGGCGGAGTTGCTGCGGTCGACGGAGATGTAGGACGCCTTCGGTGCTCCGGTGGCCACGCAGGTCGGCGCGGAGGAATTGCCCTGGGTGCCGGCGAACTTGTACGAGGCCACCTGCGGCATCACGTACCGGTACGTGTAGCTGTAGTAGACGTTGTTCTGCCGGCCGATCTGGGTCTCGTCGCGGACGTTGCTCTTCAGGCCGTCCAGCGTGGTGTCGTCCACCGACGCGTTCTGGTCCGGGTTCAGGTCCAGGATGGAACGCATGTCGAAGACCCGCAGGCCGTTGAGGGTGTCCGCGACGTAGAGGTAGTACTTGTACCAGGCGATGCCGCCCGCGTGGATGTCGACGGCCTTGTAGGAAACGTGGTTGTAGCTGTTGTAGTACGGCTCCACCAGCAGGACGTGCCGGTACCGCCGGCCGTCGGGATCGCCCGGTATCGCAGTCTGCGGATCGAGGAACGACAGCCGCACGCCCTTGCCGCCGGCCTTGTCGTACCAGGCGGTGACCAGTGGCTTGCGCGAGCCCCACAGCTCGTCGGTCTGGGCGTCCGAGACACCCGTCATGCCCTGGGGGATCCATTCCTCGGTGGCGGAGTCGCCGGAATCCCAGCAGAGCTTCCTGGCGGGAGCGAGTGCCTTGCCGTCGTCACCCGACCCGAAGGGGTCCGTGGTGCAGGACGCGCCCGTCTTCGCGACCCGGTTGCCCTGGTCGAGCAGGTCCTGGACACCCTGCGTGGGCAAGGCCGCTTTCAGATCGGCCACCTGGCCGCTCAGGTCGGGTCCGGACTTGAGGTTGAAGGAAGACGCGGTCGCCGGGTCGCCGGGAGCCGCCTGAGCGGGGGAACCGATCGCCGGAAGCAAAAGGACGGCCGCGACTGCAGTGGCGACCCAACCGGCATACCTGCCGGGGGATTTACGGGGAGGCATCGCTGATTCCTCGACCTTCACTGGAGGGAGAGCGAAGATCATACGGATGGTCACGGGGCGCCCGCGCACCGGGGCAGTCACGTGAGTCGCGAATCCGGAGCGGGGCGGGGAAACCCGAAGGACGGCTGTGCCGGGTCGGGCCGCCGCCGGACAGTCGACCCGCGCAACCCGCCGAGGCCGCGGTGAGCTTGGGCTTGCCAAAGCCCGGTCCGCTGCACCGAAGGCCAGACGCCGGCCGGAACCTCCCGGCGCGGCGGGGGACGTACCGTCGCGGGACTCGCGGCGCGGCCGACGCAGTCTGTGGGAGGCGATCGGCCGGCAGGGACAGGCTGCGCACACATGGCCCGGCCCGCACGGGGCACATGGTCGACACCGACCGAAAGGAGTCCGCCCATGCTGGGCATCGCCGCCGCAGTCCTGTTCTTCATCGCGTTCCTCGTCAACGCCGCCGACATCACCACCAACGACGTCCTGAGCTCGACCAACCTCATGCTGATCGGTCTCGCCGCGCTCGCACTGCACGTCGCCGGCATAGGCGGCACGCGGCCTGCCCGCGGATGGAGCCGCAGACGCTGACGGTCGTGGGGTGACATCGCCCGCGGAACCCGGCCCCATGCCATGGGGGTTCATGGGCGGAGGTCAGGAGCAGGAGCCCGGGTACGACCGATCTGGTACCGCACGAGCAGGCCCGTGTCGGGGCCCGGCCACGTGTCATATCCCGCGCTCTCGCGTCCTGTGGCAACGGCAACGGTGCCCGCCGTCGGCGGGCACCGGCGCACGTGTGAGGGAGTGTCAGCCGCGAGCGATGTTCTCCGCCTGCGGGCCCTTCTGCCCCTGTGTGACGTCGAAGGTGACGACCTCGCCCTCCTGCAGCTCCCGGTAGCCTTGCCCTGCGATGTTGGAGTAGTGGGCGAAGACGTCCGGACCACCCCCGTCCTGGGCGATGAACCCGAAGCCCTTCTCGGAGTTGAACCACTTCACCGTGCCACGCGCCATGCTCAATCCTTCTGTACGGCCTGCTGACGGCCCCCTTGCGGACCGCCTCGGCGTCCGGGCGGAAGCCTGATCCCTTCCTGCCCATCGGCGCAACCGGCCACACCCCGCCGGAGGCGGATCAGTCTGCCGATCGTGCGCGGGCACGAGCCGCCCGCCGCATGACGGTCCGGGATTCCGCCTCGCTCGTGCCGCCGCACACACCGGGGCCCCGTCCTTCCTCGAGGGCCCACCGTGGGCAGTTCTCCCTGACCGGGAACCGGTGGCACACCGCTTTGGCTTCCTCGATCTGGAGGAGAGCCGGGCCGCTGGAGCCGACCGGGAAGAAGGGATGGGTGACTTGCGCGAGTTGCCGCCTGTTCATCGTCACTCCTCCATCCGATCGCCCCCATGCACGGCCATCGGGTCGTAACGGCCGGGCGGCCTCCGGCAGTCTGATCTCCCGTGCCTGAGGGGTTTGAATCACGACATGGGGGCATCCGCACAACCCAGCCCTTGCCAGCCGACAGGAGACAGCAAGTGACCACCTACGTCATCACCGTGCCCGGCACGTTCCTGACGGACGTCGACGACGCAACACGCTCCGAGCTGGCCGGCAGGTTGGCTTCGCACCACACCGATCTGAGCGAGAACGAGGACGTGGAACTGCTCACGGTCCACGAGGGCGGCACCTTCTCCGTCCGGCTGGAGGTCGAGGCCCCGGACCGGGCCACGGCCGAGGGCAGCGCCGTCCGCCTGGTGACCGGGGCCCTTGCGGAGCTCGGACTGCCGCAGAAGGAGGCTCCTCTGGGACCCTCATCGGTCACCGGCATCGACGGTGATTCCTGAGGCCTCCGGCTGCGGCGAGTTGCTCACCGGTCTGCCGGCACACCGGGCGCAGCGGTGCCGTCCGGCCAGCCGCGCGCAGGCGGGCGCGCCTGGCCGAGGCGGCAGAGGATCAAAAGGCCGGGGTGTGTCAGGTGCTCCCGCCCGCCCTACCGGATGACGAGCGCGCGTTCCTGGGGGCCGACCTTGGAACGAATCCGGGGCCGGTGCGACCAGCTTCAGGGATACGCCAGGAGGCAGACGCAGCGCCTGAACGGCGTTCTCGCGGGACAGAAGGACCCGACCCTGCGCTGCCCTCACTGCGGTCAGTGGGCCTTCCGCCCGAGGTGGGGTCCGCTGCGAAGACGGTGACCGCGTAGGTCGCGTGCCGGACCGGCATCGGTATCCCCCGCCGTCCCCCTACGAACTGCACACCGCCACCGTACGGTCCCGACCGCCAGGGGCGCGGGACCGTACGGGGTGGGCGTCAGGGCTTCGGGACGGCGGTGGGGAGGCCCGTGGGGAGCTTGCCCGGCTCGCTCTTCTGGTAGGTCTCGGTGCCGAGTTCCTGCCAGGTGACCTTCAGTTCGGCCGCACCCGCGGAGGCGACCTGGCCCTTCGCGTGCAGTGCGCCCGCCGGGCACTTGAGGTCGAAGGACTTGCCGTCGGTCGTGCCCTGGCAGGTCAGGCCGGTGGCGCCCTCGACGACCACGGCGATCTTGCCCTTGACGGTCAGGACAACGGGCTTCGACGGGTTCGCCATCGAGATCCAGCCGCCCTCCACACTGCCTCCCTTGGCGTCGGCGCCGGCCCCGGTACCGGAGCTGGACGCGGCCGACGAACTGCTCGGCGTCGCGGCCGGCTTCGGGTCCTTCGAGGTGGCGGCCTTGTCGCTGCCGGAGTCGCTGCCGCAGGCCGTGAGGGCCAGGGCGGCCGCGATGCCGGCGGTGGCGATGAGGCTGTGACGCAGGTTCTTGTGCACGAGAAGTCCCCCAGTGGAGCACGCATTGATCGAAAGAGTGGCCAAATTACCAGGAACGCAGACGCGGACGGCGGCGTCGGCGTCACCGGTTCGTCACAGGTACCGGACGTAGTCGTCCAGGACGCCGCCGATGGAGGGCCGGCCGTCGGCGCGGTCGGCCACCGCCGTGAAGAGCCTCGGGCCGGCAGCGCCGCCGATCAGGGCACGCGGGCCTTGGAGCGGCTCGCCTGGGCGCAGTTCCGGACGGGCCGGACGGGCTTGGACAGTGGGGCGGGCGGCGGCGCGGCTGCTGTGGTGCGCGCCTTAGGGGGCGATCCGGAGCCCTGACGGTGTACGCCTGCGAGTCCGGTCAGCGGCTTCCCGCGCAGCTACGACACCGCTGTTGACCGAGTAGTGCACCGCGCGCGGGACGGCGCGCTGGCCGGACTGACGGCACGCACGCCAGACGAGTGACCTGAAGCTTCGCAATGCGCAGCGCCCGATGACGCACGTGGCAGCCCCTGGGCTACTTGCCGTTCAAGTGTGCGGTCAGGCGTGACAGCAGAGGCAGCGCCGCTTCAAGCGTCTTTCGTTCATCGCTACTGAGGACATCGTTGATCGCGGTGCCGAGCCAGTCGGCGCGCCTTTGGCGCTCTTCGGCCAGACGGTCACTTCCCGCCGGCGTGAGGTGGAGCAACAGCTTGCGCCCGTCGCTGGGGTGCGCCTCGGCGTGCACAAGGCCCTGAGCCAGGAGTTCCTTGACCGCCTTGGCAGCCGACTGGTGACTGACTCCACGCTGTTGTGCGATATCGGCGGTGGTCAGCGGGCCGCTGCGGTCCAGGTAGCCCAGGACGGCGGCCTCGCCGGGCGGCATCTCGTCGGCAGTGCGCACCGTGCGTACGAGCCGACCAATGGTCAGGCGAAGTTCCTCAGCCAGCCGATTCTCGTCCATGACGCCACCTTACCCCGCACCCATCAACCAAACTGTACACCTTGACTCCATTGTTTAACCCCGACGCCACGACCATATCTACAACCATGCTGTACAGTTTGGTTGTAGATATTCGGTCGGCTCGAAAAGGACCCGCTGTGAAGCTCACCAAGCACGCCCACGCCTGCGTCACGCTCGAGAAGGACGGCGCCCGCCTGGTCATCGACCCCGGCACCTTCACCCCGGACGCGGCAGAAGCCGTCACCCAGGCTCACGCCGTCCTGATCACCCACGAACACTTCGACCACTTCGACGAAAAGCTCGTAGCCGCCGCTCTCAAAGCCCAGCCCGGGCTGCAGGTCTACGGCACCGCCGCGGTCGCAGCCACCCTCGGCAGCCACGACGGCCGCGTCCACGCCGTCGCCGCGGGCGACGCCTTCGGCGTCGGTTCCATCACCGTGACCGTCCACGGCCACCGCCACGCACTGATCCACGCCGACATCCCGTGCCCCGACAACGTCGGTTACCTCTTCGACAACGGAGCCGTCTACCACCCCGGCGACGCCTACTTCGCGCCCGACGCCCCCATACGCACCCTCCTGCTGCCGACCAGCGGCCCATGGACAAAGCTCGGCGAAGCCGCCGACTACGTCCGCGCCGTCAAGCCCGAGCGCATCGTCCAGATCCACGAACTCATGCTCAGCGACCTCGGCCAGCACTCCACCGCCAATCTCCTCGGCGAGAAGGGCCTGACCGGCACCCCGATCGACCGTCTCGAGCCCGGCACCACCGTCCAGCTGTAAGAGCTCCCAGGGAACGAACGGGCCATCGGTGGGTTACGGCGCCGACTCCGACGGCGCGGAGGCGAGTATCAGGCGGTCGAGGTGATCGCTCGGGTGACGGCCGTGACCGCCGGGGTCGGGCGGCCGGGGAGTCGCGCCACGAGAACCCGGCGGATTTCGGGAGGTGCGCCTTCGACGTGCAGCAGGCTCACCCCGGGCGGCAGCATCGGCGAGAGCCGGGAGGGCACCGTTGTCACCCCGAAGCCACCGGCGACCAGCTGAAGCTTGGTCAGCCAGTCGCGCGCGCAGTGGACGATGTGCGGCCGTCCGGGCAGGCCGGGCCAGACGCCGAGCAGTGGCTCGGAGTTCGACGCCGGGGCGGCGATCCACGGTGCGTCGACCAGTTCGTCGACGTGCACCGCGGTGCGGCCGGCGAACGCTCCGGTCGAAGGCGCCGCCACGACCAGTTCGGTGTCCGCGACGGTCTCGACGTGCAGGCGCGGCGACTCTCCGTCCAAGGGCCGGTGGGGCGGGCGGGACGTCAGCACGGCGAGGTCGATCGAACCCGCTCGCAGTGCCCGGACCAGGGTGGGCGTGGCGCCCTCGGTTGTCGTGACCGTGACCTGTGGGTCGGTTGCCGCGAGGCGGGCGAGCGAGGGGGGCAGAATGGCCGCGCCCGCGCTGAGGAACACTCCGAGCCGCACCCGTTCGGTCCGCGGGACGGTGCCGGTGAGGTCGCGCTCGGCCGCCGTCAGGCAGTCCAGGATCGTGCGCGCGTGGCGCAGCAGGGTCAGACCCGCGGGGGTGAGCCGCACTCCGTCGGCGCGGCGTTCGAACAGGGCGGCGCCCGCGCTTCGTTCGAGGGAGGCGGCCTGGCGTGAGACCGCCGACTGGGTGTAGCCGAGCCGGGTGGCTGCTGCGGTGAAGCTGCCGGACTCTGCGATCTGTCGCAGGACCCGCAGGCCGGTGCTGGAGATGTCCATGCGTCATACGCATACCACGGATGCGTGATCGTCGCTTCCCGCACTGCTCGCCGGGCTCCTAGTGTCGATCGCGACGGACAACGGACGAACACGGAGGTCATCACGTGCGAGCAGCAGTACTGACGCGATTCGGCGCCCCGCTCACGGTGCAGGAGGTGCCCGACCCCGAGGCGGGCGGCGGCGAGGTGCTGGTCGAGGTACTCGCCACCTGCGTGGCCCCGTACGCGGCCGAGGTCTTCAGCGGCGCACGGAACTACCCCCTCGTTACTCCCGTCGTGCCCGGGATCGGCGGCGTGGGACGGGTCGTCCACGCGGGCCCGGACGCCACCCGGCTGCGCCCCGGCGACCTGGTGTGGTGCGACTGCACGGTGCGCTCGCGGGACGACGCCCTGACGCCCGACATCACGCTCCAGGGCTGGAGCTCCCGCGGCGAGGGCGGCGCACGGCTCGCCCGGTACCTGCACGATGGATCGTGGGCCGAGCTCATGCGGGTCCCGACGGAGAACGTGTACCCGCTGCCCGCAGCGGCGGGGGACGACCCGGCCCGCTGGGCCGCGCTGGGCGTGCACGTCATCCCTTACGGCGGGCTGCTGGCCGGCGGACTCGCAGCCGGTGAGACGCTGCTCGTCAGCGGGGCCACCGGCAACCTCGGCAGCAGTGCGGTCGCGCTCGCGCTCGCCATGGGGGCGGGCTGCGTGGTCGCCCCGGGCCGCAACCGGGCCGCGCTCGGCCTCCTCGCCGACCGGTTCGGTCCGCGGGTGCGCCCGGTCCCGCTCACCGGGGACGAGGCCGGCGACCGCGCGGCGATGTCCGCGGCGGCCGACGGCCCGATCGACATGGTGATCGACCTGCTACCGCCGAGCGCACCCAGCTCGGCGGCGCGCACGGCAGCCATGACCGTGCGCGAGTACGGCCGCGTCGTTCTCATGGGCGGCGTCGGCATGCTCGGTGGCGACGACCTCGCGCTCCCGTACCCATGGATCATGCGCAACTCGATCAGCGTCCGCGGCCAGTGGATGTACCCGCGTACGGCGAACGTCGGCATCATCCGGCTCCTCGCCTCCGGCACCCTGGACCTCGCCCCCGAGCGGGTCCGGTCGTTCGGCCTCGATGCCGTCAACGACGCCGTCACGTACGCCGCCGCACATGGCGGCCCGTTCGACCGCACCGCCCTCACGCCACCGGCTCGCTGACAAGACCGACTGACCTCCACATACCGGCGCCACGACCACGTGCTGCCCGGGCAGATCAAGCACAGGGCGGTGGCGTCGTCTCCGGGCGGCTGCCGTCGTCGGCGTCGACGACCGCGCCCACGCCCACGAGCGTGCGCACGACCTCACCGCGGGTGCTCATCGGCCGCTCGCGCAGGAGGCCGGGCAGGTCGACCGTTTGGACGTCAGGTTCCTGCTTCCGTCATCGGTGATCTTCCACGGAACACCCGAACAGGGTTTGTCGCCCAGGATGTCCAGACCGTGCTTCAAGAACCGCCGCCAGGTGCGGACCGTGTCCGGAGCGGTCCGCAGCCGCCGCGACACCCCCATGACCGATCAGGGGGTGATGTGGTCCAGGAGCCAGGTGGCAATGGCTCGTGCGATGCCGGAGGCGGCTCCTCGCAGGGCGGCGCCGGCCAGGGCGCGTCGCTCACGGCGGGTCAGGCGGTCACGGGACATGAGGTCTCCAGGGCTGGAGCGGTCGTGTGGGCAGCCGGCCGGCTCGCTGTGC
>NZ_JBHYVA010000044.1:17270-23987 GCF_042750055.1 Streptomyces sp. NPDC059456 | reverse complement strand
GGGGGGCCGGGGCGGGCCGGGGCGCCGGACCCGCCGTCGTGCTCGCCGCGGCCGGCTCCCGCGACCCCGACTCGGCGGCCGACACCCGCCGCACCGCCGCCCTGCTCTCCGAACGCCTCGGCGGCGTGCCCGTCGTAGCGGCCTACGCCTCCGCCGCCCCCACCGTCCCCGACGCCGTCCGCGCCCTCACCGCCCGCGGCCACCACCGGGTCGCGGTGGCCTCGTACTTCACCGCCCCCGGCCGCTTCGCCGCGCAGCGCGCCGCCGCCGCGCCCGGCCCGGCGGCCGCCCCGCTCGGCGACCATCCCGCGCTAGCCCGGCTCGTACTGCGGCGCTACGACGAGGCCCTGGCCCGGCAGCGGACGCCGCCGGCCGCCCCGGCCCCGCTGAAACTGGCCACCGCATAAAGGCCGCGTTGGTTCCCATTGCTCAGATTGGTCGTCTTGTCGGTGCTTCCGGTTACCGTCTGAACATGGAAGGCATGGAAGGCACCGGCACCGCACCCGTCCGTCACCCCGACCCGAACGCCCCGAACACCCCCTACGACGCGTCCGACACCGAGCGCTGGGCCGCCGAGCCCGACAAACGGCCCGGCCGGACGGCCTTCCAGCGCGACCGTGCCCGCGTCCTGCACTCCGCCGCGCTGCGCCGCCTCGCCGGGAAGACCCAGGTGGTCACCCCCGGCAGCCGCTCGTACGACTGGGACGCCAGCCCCCGCACCCGACTGACGCACTCCCTGGAGTGCGCCCAGGTCGGCCGTGAGCTCGGCGCGGCCCTCGGCTGCGATCCCGACCTCGTCGAGGCCGCCTGCCTCTCGCACGACTTGGGCCACCCGCCGTTCGGGCACAACGGCGAGGAGGCGCTGAACGAGTTCGCCAAGGACTGCGGCGGCTTCGAGGGCAACGCCCAGTCGTTGCGCCTGCTGACCCGCCTGGAGCCCAAGCGGTTCGTACCGGGCCCGGCCGGCGGCGAGCCCGTCAGCGTCGGTCTCAACCTCACCCGGGCCTGCCTGGACGCCGCCACCAAGTACCCGTGGGCCCGCGGCGGCCACCCCACCGACCCGGACTCGGTCAAGTTCGGCGCGTACGAGGACGACCTGCCGGTCTTCGAGTGGCTGCGGCGCGGCGCCCCCGCGGACCGCAAGTGCTTCGAGGCCCAGGTGATGGACTGGTCGGACGACGTCGCGTACTCGGTCCACGACTTCGAGGACGGTCTGCACGCCGGGCACCTCGATCCCAACCTCCTCTTCGCCGAGCCCGAGCGCGCCGCCATCTGGCAGGTCGCGATCGGCCGTTACGTGCCCGCCGACACCGGGCCGGAGGAGCTGCGCGAGGCCCTGGACCGGCTGATGGAGCAGGAGTGGTGGCCGCACGGGTACGACGGGTCGGCCGTCGCCCAGGCCCGTCTCAAGGACGCCACCAGCCAGCTGATCGGCCGGTTCTGTCTGGCCGCGGAGGGAGCCACGCGCGAGGCGTACGGCTCCGGCCGACTGACCCGGTACGCGGCCGAGCTGGTCGTCCCGCGCGAGGCGCGCAACGAGTGCGCGGTCCTCAAGGCGGTGGCCGACCTGTACGTGATGCAGCGCGACGAGCAGGAGCGGCTCCGCGCCGATCAGCGCATCGTCCTGGCCGAACTCGCCGAGGCCCTCAGCGCCCGCGCGCCCGAGGGACTGGACCCGCAGTTCCGGGCCGTCTTCGATGCCGCACCCGACGACAAGGCCCGCAAACGCGCGGTCGTCGACCAGATCGCGGCGCTCACGGACGCCTCTGCGCGCTCCCTGCACGCCCGGCTCACACGGCGCACGCGCCGGTCCGAAGGGTGAGCCGATCGGGCCACTCCCCCTTCACGCGGCAGGCTCGGTGCGGGACGCTCGCATGTGCTCGCATGTGGCGGAGAGGTTATGAGGAGGCATCAGGTGGTCGACGCACACCGGACGTTCGTCATCGTCGGCGCAGGGCTCGCCGGGGCCAAGGCGGCCGAGACTCTGAGGTCCGAGGGGTTCACGGGGCGGGTGATCCTGGTCGGCGACGAGCGCGACCACCCCTACGAACGGCCCCCGCTGTCCAAGGGGTACCTCCAGGGCAAGGAGGAGCGTGACAGCGTCTTCGTCCACGAACCGTCCTGGTACGCCAAGGCCGACATCGAGCTGCACCTCGGCCAGCCCGCGGTCCAGCTGGACCGGGAGGCCCGCAAGGTGGTCCTCGGCGACGGCACGGCGCTGCACTACGACAAGCTGCTGCTGGCCACCGGGGCCGAGCCGCGCCGCCTCGACATCCCCGGCACGGGCCTGGCCGGGGTGCACCACCTGCGCCGGCTCGCGCACGCCGAGCGGCTGAAGGGCGTCCTGGCCACCCTCGGCCGGGACAACGGCCACCTGCTGATCGCGGGCGCCGGGTGGATCGGCCTGGAGGTCGCCGCGGCGGCCCGCGGGTACGGGGCCGAGGTCACCGTGGTCGAACCGCTGGCCACCCCGCTGCACGCGGTGCTCGGCCCGGAGATCGGGCGGCTCTTCGGGGACCTGCACGCCGAGCACGGGGTCCGCTTCCACTTCGGTTCGCGGCTCACCGAGATCGTCGGGCAGGACGGCATGGTGCTCGCGGCCCGGACCGACGACGGCGAGGAGCACCCGGCGCACGCCGTGCTCGCGGCGATCGGCGCGGCGCCGCGGACGGCGCTCGCCGAGACCTCCGGGCTGGCCCTGGTCGACCGGCAGCACGGCGGCGGCATCGCCGTGGACGCCTCGCTGCGGACCAGCGATCCGAACGTGTTCGCCGTCGGCGACGTGGCCGCGGCGCACCACCCGCTGCTGGGGACCCGGCTGCGGGTCGAGCACTGGGCGAACGCGCTCAACGGCGGTCCGGCCGCGGCGCGGGCGATGCTGGGGCAGGAGGTGTCGTACGACCGGGTGCCGTACTTCTTCTCCGACCAGTACGACGTGGGCCTGGAGTACTCGGGGTACGCGCCGGCGGGCGGCTACGACCAGGTGCTGATCCGCGGGGACGTGGCCAAGCGGGAGTTCATCGCGTTCTGGCTGGCGGAGGGGCGGGTGCTGGCCGGGATGAACGTGAACGTGTGGGACGTCACCGAGCACATCCAGGCCCTGATCCGGTCGAAGGCCCCGGTGGACCGCGAGGCGCTGGCGGACCCGACGGTCGCGCTGGACTCCCTGCTGCCGGCCGAGGGGGCCTGACGGGTTTGCCGGCGCCCGGCCGTAGACTTCACGGGTGGCTGGACGGATCAACGACGACGACGTGAAGGCGGTACGGGACGCGGTCCCGATCGACGCCGTGGTCTCCGACTACCTCCAGCTGCGCAACGCGGGCGGCGGCAACCTCAAGGGCCTGTGCCCCTTCCACGACGAGAAGTCCCCGTCCTTCCAGGTCAGCCCCAGCAAGGGTCTCTACCACTGCTTCGGCTGCCAGGCGGGCGGGGACACCCTCGACTTCATCATGAAGATCGACCACCTGTCGTTCTCGGAGGCCGTGGAACGCCTCGCGGGCCAGGCGGGCATCACCCTCCGGTACGAGGAGGGCGGGTACACCGCGGGCACCAGCGGCCGCGGCGAGCGCATCCGGCTCGTCGAGGCGCACAAGGCGGCCGCCCTGTTCTACGTCGACCAGCTGGGCGGCCCCGAGGCCGAGATCGGCCGCCGGTTCCTCGCGGAGCGCGGCTTCGACCAGGCGGCGGCCGAGCACTTCAGCGTCGGGTACAGCCCGGCCGGCTGGGACCACCTGACCCGGTTCCTGCGCGGCAAGGGCTTCACCGACAAGGAGCTGATCACCTCCGGCCTGGCCCAGGACAGCCGCAGCGGCAAGCCCATCGACCGCTTCCGCGGCCGCCTGATGTGGCCGATCCGCGACATCAGCGGCGAGGTGGTCGGCTTCGGTGCGCGCAAGCTGCGCGACGACGACAACGGGCCGAAGTACCTGAACACGCCCGAGACGCCGATCTACAAGAAGTCCCAGGTGCTGTACGGCATCGACCTGGCGAAGAAGGAGATCGCGAAGACCTCGCGGGCCGTGGTGGTCGAGGGCTACACGGACGTGATGGCCTGCCACATGGCCGGGGTCACGACCGCGATCGCGACCTGTGGCACCGCCTTCGGCGGCGATCACATCAAGATCCTGCGCCGGCTGCTGATGGACAACGCGACGGCCGAGGTGATCTTCACCTTCGACGGTGACGCGGCCGGCCAGAAGGCCGCGCTGCGCGCCTTCGAGGACGACCAGAAGTTCGCCGCCGAAACCTCCATCACCATCGCCCCCGGCGGCATGGACCCGTGCGACCTGCGCCTGGCGCAGGGCGACGCGGCGGTGGTCGGGCTGGTGGACGCCCGGACTCCGCTGTTCGAGTTCGCACTGCGGCACATCGTGGCCCGGCACAACCTGGAGAACCCGGCGGGGCGGGCGGCCGCGCTGGACGAGGCGGCTCCGGTCGTCGCCAACATCAAGAACATCGCGATCCAGCACGAGTCGGCGGTCCAGCTCGCGGGGATGCTGGGCATCCGGGACGAGCAGTTCGTGGTCAAGCGGGTCGCGCAGCTGGCGCGCTGGGCCCGGGAGCGCGGCGGCCAGCCCGGCGGGCAGCAGCAGGGCCGCGGCCGCCCGGCCCAGGCGTCCTCGTACGAGGCGGCCCCGGCGCCGAGCGCCCCCGCGGGCGGCGGACCGGCGCTGAACCTGCGCAGCCCGGCGCACCGCACGGAGCGGGAACTGCTCAAGCTGGCGCTCCAGCGGCCGGCCCTGGTCTCGCCGGCCTTCGACGCGTACGGGGTGGACGAGTTCACCGCCCCGCCGTACGCGGCGGTCCGGGAGGCCATCCAGGCCGCGGGCGGCGCCTCCCTGGGCACCGACGACTACCTGGCCCGGGTCCGCGACGCCGCGCCGAACGACACGGTCCGCGCCCTGGTCACCGAGCTCGCGGTCGAGGCCATCCACGCCAAGACGGTGGACGAGGTCTACGCGGGCGTCCAGCTGGTCCAGGTCCGGCTGCGCGCGGTCGACCGCCGGGTCCACGAGATCCAGGGCACGATGTCGCGCCTGGGCCCGCAGGCGCCGCCGGAGCAGCTGGCGGCGGTCCAGGAGGAACTCTGGGTCCTCCAGCAGTACGGCCGGCGCCTGCGCAACCGCGGGGCCGAAGGCCTGTAGGACGCGGGGCCCGTGGCGCGCCCGGTGCCCGGCCCGGCGCCCGGTGCTTCAGGCCCGTCGGGCGAACCAGTCGCCGCCCGGTATCTCGGTGCCCGACTCGCGCAGCCGGCGCGCCAGCAGCGGCGCCGCCAGGTAGACCCAGGCGGGGGTGCGGCTGCCGTCCGGGCGGAGCGCGTCCCGGCGGACCCGGTCGTAGACGTTCAGCGGCCGGCCGGGGCCGTGGTACTCCTCCAGCCGGTCCAGTTCGGCCAGCACCCTCCCGTACGCGCCGGGCGCCGGGGTGACCAGCTCGCCGACGATCTGCGATCCCGGGTGCTGGACGGCGTACGGGTAGCCGGGACCGTCGTACAGCAGCGCGTCCGGGAGCCGGGCGGGTTCCTCGGCGGCCGTGCGGCCCCGCAGGAACAGGGCGTGGTTGACCTCCCCGGGGCGCAGCGTCCCGTACACGAAGAAGGGGAGCTCGGCGGTGGTCATCGGGCCGTCACCCCCGCGGCGGGCCGCGCCTGCTTCCGTGGCCGGTCGGCTGATGTCACGGGGACCCTCCCTCGGTTGTGGCGGACGGCGCGCGGCCCGGGACTTCGGTCCCCGGTCCACCCGCCTGCCCCCACGGTACGCACCGCTGTCACACGGCCTCCCGGCGCCCGTGACCATCGCCGTCCGTCCCGTCGGCCGCCGCGCCGGCAGGGGGCTGGGCCTGACCGTCGCCTTCGGTCAGGCCCCGGCGATCGGGGCCCGGGTGAGGCTGTCCGACCCGGCCCCGGCGGGCGCGGCGGCGACGGTGGTGCCACCGCCGGTCTCACCCGGACGGGGCGGCTCACCTGATCGACCGAATCGGGGGCTGTGACCTGCGGCAATACTGCCCGGAGCAAGGAAACTGACGGAACATCAGCAGGCGGGCCGCGGGCGGGCCGGGTTACCTCTGGAGCACGACCCCGTGTCTCCAGGAGCCCCCATGCGCCGACGCACCGCCCATGTGCTCACCGCCACCGCGCTGACCGCCGCCGCCCTCACCGGCCCGGTCGCCGGGGTGGTCGCCGCCGCGGAACTCGGCACGGCGGGCTTCGCCCCCGGCGACTTCGCGAAGCTGGAGGTATGGCCGAAAACCGCTGCTCCCGGGGGGAGCGTCACCGTGAACACCAGCGCCTGCGGAACGGGCGGCCATGCCGACGGGGACGCCACCACGGTCGGCGGCGGCCGCTTCAAGCTGGTGCCCGGAACCCACGAAGAGGTGGTCACCGGGCAGTTCCAGATCGCCCGCGACACCCGCCCCGGCACCTACGGAATCGGCGCGACCTGCGCCGACGGCAAGTTCGCCACCGGCGACCTGGTCGTCACCGAACGCGGCCCGCGGGGCCACGTCCGTACCGGGGTGGGCGGCGGGACGACCTCCACCGTCGACCCCACCAAGATCACGGCGGGAGCGGCCGTGCTGGCCGCGGCCGCCGTCGGCGGTACCTGGCTCCTGCGTCGCCGGGCGAGCGGCACGCGGAGCTGACGGGCGCCCACCGCGGCTGCGGCCGCGGTCCGACCGGTACCGTCCCCCCGGGGGCCCCCCCCCCCCGCGCCCCCCCCC
>NZ_JBHYVA010000044.1:0-17261 GCF_042750055.1 Streptomyces sp. NPDC059456 | reverse complement strand
CGGTGCAGGCCGCACTGGGGAGGCCGTACCGGGCGATCGGATCACACTGGTCCCCCCGTTCGCGGGGCCGGGCGACGGCCTTTCCACGCAATGCGAAACGCGAAACCCGAAAGCCGAAACGCGAAACGCAAAAACGCGTATACCGACCACGCGCAAACCGAATTCGGACACACGGAATACGGAGAACACGCCGAATCGCACCACCAGGGGGCACCCATGGGCAGAGGCCAGGCCGGCCGCGGCGGACTCGTCGCGCTCGCCGCCTGCGTCGGCATCTGGCTCATCGGCAGCGGATCGGGCCAGTCCGTCGGGCCCCCGCTGCCCTCCCCCGCCGAGGCGCTGAGCGGGCGGGCACGCTACCCCGGCAGCATCGCCCCGCTCCCCGGATCCCCGCCGACCCGGATCCGGATCCCGTCCATCCGGGTGGACGCCCCGCTGACCGGGCTGGGCCTCGGGCCCGACGGCAGCATCGAGGTCCCGCCGCCCGCCCGCCGCGACCTGGCGGGCTGGTACCGCGACGGCGTCACCCCGGGCGCCGTCGGCACGGCCGTCGTCGTCGGCCACGTCGACCACGCCACCGGCCCGGCGGTCTTCTACCACCTGGGCGCACTGCACCGCGGGGCGGCGATCGAGGTGCCGCGCGCGGACGGACGTACGGCGGTGTTCACCGTCCACGCGGTCGAGGTCTACGAGGCCGACCACTTCCCCGACTCCCGCGTGTACGGGCCCTCGCCGCGCGCCGAGCTCCGGGTGATCACCTGCGGCGGCGGCTTCTCGCCCCGCACCGGCTACCGGGGCAACGTGGTCGTCTTCGCCCACCTCACCGGTACGTACTAGCGCGGCTCGGGTCAGCCCCACTGCTCCAGGCCGAGCTTGATCACCAGCGCGCCGACCACCGTCAGCAGGACGCCGCGGACGAACCCGCTGCCCTTCTTGAGCGCCATGCGGGCCCCGATCATGCCGCCGGCCAGGTTGAACACCGCCATGAGTGCGGCCAGCTGCCACAGCACCATGCCCTGGTACGCGAACATCGCGAGCGCCCCGGCGTTGGTGCAGCAGTTGACGATCTTGGCGGTCGCGGAGGCGGCGACCAGGTCGAGGTGGAGCAGCGCGGTGAGGGCGAGCACCAGGAAGGTGCCGGTGCCGGGCCCGATGAGCCCGTCGTAGAAGCCGATGCCGAGGCCGGCGAGCGCGATGGCGAGCAGCACCCGCTGCCGGCTGACGGGCGCGGCCGAGGGCGCGGTGCCGAAGCCCGGCTTGAAGATCACCACGCCCGCGACGATCACGAGCACGCCCATGATGAGCGGGCGCAGGGCGTCCTTGCTGATCCCGCCGGCCAGCGCGGCGCCGCCCATGGACCCGGCGAGCGCGGCCAGGCCGATCCGGACGGCGAGCTTCACGTCCACCGGGGCCTTGCGTACGTACGTCACCGCCGCGCCGGTGGTGCCGACGATGGCCACGGCCTTGTTGGTGCCGAGCACGGCGGCGGGGTGGGCGTTCGGCAGGCCGAGGAGCAGGGCGGGCAGGAGCAGCAGTCCGCCGCCGCCCACCACCGCGTCGATCCAGCCGGCCGCAGCGGCGGCCACGCACAGCACGATGATCATGGTCGTTGATATGTCAGGCACGGACACGACCCTATGGAGTCGATGGGTGCAAGACCCATCGATCGCCGGAAACTTGCGCAAACGTTGAGCTTTGCCGGGCCTGCGGGGGCGGGGCGGCCCGCCCCCGGACGGCATCGCCAGGGACGTCCAAAGCCCTGCCGACCTGCCCGGACGGGTCCCCGGGACGGCCTCGGCGGGCGCCTCACCGGGCCGCGCCCCCGGCGCTGAGGTGCGCGTTCCTCCCGGGTAACAGGAGTGATGCGGAGGGGAAACAGCGGGCGCGCACGCTCGTGCCATGACCTCGAACCAGCAGCGTGTGGTGGTGATCGGCGGCGGCCTCGCCGGCCTGCGGGTCGCTGCGCGGCTGACCGCGGACGCGGGAGCCGGTGCCCGCACCGGCGGCGCCGACGTGACGGTCCTCGGCGAGGAACCGCACGTTCCGTACAACCGGGTGCTGCTCGCGGAGGTCCTGGCGGGCCGGTACGCACCGGAGGTGACCGCCCTCCCGGACGCCGGACCGGCGCTGCGGCGCGGCGTCCGCGCGGTCCGCATCGACCGCGCCGACCGGACGGTGCACTGCGACGACGGCAGCACGGAGCGGTACGACACGCTGGTCCTGGCGACGGGCTCCAACGCGGTCCTGCCGCCGCTGCGCGGCCTGTTCGCCCCGGACGGCAGGGACCTGCCCGACGGGGTCCACGCGTTCCGCACCATGGACGACTGCCTGGCCCTGTCGGCCGCGGTGGGCGTGCGGTCCGGGGTGCCCGCGGTGGTGATCGGCGGCGGTCTGCTCGGCGTCTCCGCGGCCCGTGCCCTGGCCGAGCGCGGCGCCCGGGTGGTGCTGGCCCAGCAGGGCGAGCGCCTGATGGAACGCCAGCTGGACGCGGACGCCTCGGCGCTGCTGCACGACCACCTCAGCGGCCTCGGCGTCGAGATCCACACCCGGTGCCGGGTCCGCGGCCTGACGACGGCACCGTCCGCCGGTGCCTGCGGCGGACGGCGGGTCGGCGGGGTCGAGTTCGCCGACGGGTACCGGCTCGACGCCGATGTCGTCGTGCTCGCCTGCGGTGTACGGCCCCGGACCGGGCTGGCGCTCGCGGCCGGACTCCGCGTGGGCACCGGGATCCTGGTGGACGACCGGCTGCGGACCAGCGACCCGCACATCCACGCGGTCGGCGACTGCGCCGAGCACGACGGCCGGGTGTACGGCCTCGCGGGCCCCGCCCTGGAGCAGGCCGACGCCCTGGCCGCACAGCTGACCGGCGCACACGGCACGGCCGGAGCAGCCGCCCCCGGATACACGGGAACCCGCGCCCTCACCCGTCTCACGCTCACCCCGGCCGGCGGCGCCGCGCCCGGAGGGGCCGGCCCGTTCGATCTCGCCGCCTTCGGCGAGACCACCCCGCTCCCCGGCGACGACGTGGTCCGCCTCGCCGACGCCACCCGCCGGACCTACCGGAAGGTCGTCGTCCGCGGCGACCGCCTCGTCGGCGGGGTCCTGCTCGGCGAACTCTCCAGCGTGGGCGCGCTCGCCCGCAGCTGGGAGGAGGCCGAGACCCTGACCGACCTGTTCCACCTGCTCACCGACGACGGAGGCTCCTGATCATGGCCGCACCCACGCCCACCCCCGCCATCGTGCTCATCGGCCACGGCATGGTCGGCCAGCGCTACCTGGAGGCACTCGCCGAACGCGGGGCCACCGCCACGCACCGGATCACCGTGCTCTGCGAGGAGCCCCGCCCGGCCTACGACCGCGTGCACCTCACCTCGTACTTCTCCGGCAGCACCGCCGAGGACCTGTCCCTCACCCCCGCCGGCTTCATGGAGCAGCACGGGATCGACCTGCACGTGGGCGACCCCGCCGAGAGCATCGACCGCGAGGCCCGCACCGTCACCTCCCGCTCGGGGCGGGTGGTCCCGTACGACGTGCTCGTCCTGGCCACCGGCAGCCACCCCTTCGTGCCCCCGGTCCCCGGCAAGGACGCCCCCGGCTGCTTCGTCTACCGCACCATCGAGGACCTGCTCGCGATCGAGGAGTACGCCAGGACCCGCACCAGCGGAGCGGTCGTCGGCGGCGGTCTCCTCGGGCTCGAAGCCGCCGGCGCCCTCCAGGGTCTTGGCCTCGCCACCCGCATCGTGGAGTTCGCCCCGCGCCTGATGCCCGTCCAGATCGACGAGGGCGGCGGCGCGGCCCTGCTGCGCACCATCGAGTCGATGGGGCTGACGGTCCACACCGGCGTCGGCACCCAGGAGGTCGTCACCGGCGAGGACGGCCACGTCAGCGGAATGCGGCTCTCCGACGGGTCCACCGTCGACACCGACCTCGTGGTCTTCTCCGCCGGCGTCCGTCCCCGCGACCAGCTCGCCCGCGCCACGGGCCTGACCGTCGGCGAGCGCGGCGGCATCGCCGTCGACGCCCGCTGCCGCACCTCGGACCCGCGCGTCTACGCCATCGGCGAGTGCGCACTGGCCAGCGACGGCCGCGTCTACGGACTGGTCGCCCCCGGGTACGAGATGGCCGAGACCGCCGCCGAGGACCTCCTGGGCCGCGAGAAGGAGTTCACCGGAGCCGACCTCTCCACCAAGCTCAAGCTGCTCGGCGTGGACGTGGCCTCCTTCGGCGACGCCCACGGCGCGGCCCCCGGCAGCCTCGACGTCGTCTACTCCGACTCCCGCTCCGGCGTCTACAAGAAGCTGGTCGTCTCCCCCGACGGGGTGCTGCTCGGCGGGGTCCTCGTCGGCGACGCCGACTCGTACGGACTGCTGCGCCCGCTCACCGGCAGCGTCCCGCCCGTCAGCCCCGACCAGCTGGTGCTGCCCGCCGGGCTCGGGGCGCCGGTCGCGCTGGGCCCCTCCGCACTGCCCGACTCCGCGGTCATCTGCTCCTGCCACAACGTCACCAAGAAGGCGATCACCGCCTGCGCGACCCTCCCCGAGGTCAAGCAGTGCACCAAGGCGGGCACCGGCTGCGGCAGCTGCCTGAAGGTGATCGGCCAGCTGCTGCCCGCGGCCGCCGACAAGGGCCTGTGCGGCTGCTTCCCCTTCACCCGCGCCGAGCTCTACGAGATCGTCCGCACCCGCCGGCTGACCTCGTACGAGCAGCTCCTCGACGGCCACGGCCGGGAGGCGGCCCGGGGCGGCGACGGCTGCGAGGTCTGCAAGCCGGCCGTCGGCTCGATCATCGCCTCGCTCGCCCCCACGCTCGGCGCGAGCGGCTACGTCCTCGACGGGGAGCAGGCCGCCCTCCAGGACACCAACGACCACTTCCTCGCGAACCTCCAGCGCAACGGCTCGTACTCGGTCGTCCCGCGCATCCCCGGCGGCGAGATCACCCCCGACAAGCTCATCGTGATCGGCGAGGTGGCCCGCGACTTCGGGCTCTACACGAAGATCACCGGCGGGCAGCGCATCGACCTCTTCGGCGCCAGCGTGGACCAGCTCCCGCGGATCTGGGCCCGGCTCGTCGAGGCCGGGTTCGAGTCCGGGCACGCGTACGGGAAGGCGCTGCGCACGGTGAAGTCCTGCGTGGGCCAGACCTGGTGCCGCTACGGGGTCCAGGACAGCGTGCGGATGGCCATCGACCTGGAGCTGCGCTACCGGGGCCTGCGCGCCCCGCACAAGCTCAAGTCGGCGGTCTCCGGCTGCGCCCGCGAGTGCGCGGAGGCGCAGAGCAAGGACTTCGGGGTGATCGCGACGGCGAACGGCTGGAACCTGTACGTCGGCGGGAACGGCGGGGCCACCCCGCGCCACGCCGACCTGCTGGCCCAGGACCTGTCGGACGCCGAACTGGTGCGGCTCATCGACCGGTTCCTGATGTTCTACATCCGCACCGCGGACCGCCTGGAGCGGACCTCCACCTGGCTGGACCGGCTGGAGGGCGGCCTGGACCACCTGCGGGACGTGGTCGTGAACGACTCGCTGGGGCTGTGCGCCGAGCTGGAGTCGCTGATGGCCGACCACGTGGCGCACTACCGCGACGAATGGGCGGAAACGCTGGAGGACCCCGAGCGGCTGCGCAGGTTCGTGTCCTTCGTCAACGCGCCCGGCGCACCCGACCCGACCGTGAAGTTCGTCCCCGAACGCGACCAGGTCAAGCCCGACCTGACCATTCTCGACATCCGGCCGCTGGAGGCCGTGGGAGGCACCCGATGACCGTGGAACTGCAGGTGGCCGAAGGCTGGCTGACGGTGTGCGAGCTGACCGATCTGACCCCGGGACGCGGCGTCGCGGTCCTGCTGCCCGACGGGAGGCAGGCCGCCGTGTTCATCGGCCGCTCCGGAGGGCTGTACGCCATCGACAACCGGGACCCGTTCACCGGTGCGGCGGTGCTCTCGCGGGGACTGGTCGGCTGTGTGGACAACAAGCCCTTCGTGGCCTCCCCGCTGCTGAAGCAGCGCTTCGACCTCGCCTCGGGGCGCTGTCTGGACGACGAGGAGGCGGCGGTCCGGACCTATCCGGTGCGGACCGCCGTGACCTCGGCGGCGGTGGCGTAGCGCGGGAGCCGGGACACCGGCCCCGGTCCTCAGCCCTGGACGGCCGCCGGGTCCATCCACACGTACTCCCAGACGTGGCCGTCCAGGTCCTCGAAGGCGCGGCCGTACATGAAGCCGAGGTCCTGGGCGGGGCGGGGCTCGGTGCCGCCCGCCGCGAGGGCGGCGCCGACGACCTCGTCGACCTGCTCGCGGCTCTCCGCGCTCAGGGCGAGCATGACCTCGGTGGTCTTGGTGGCGTCGGCCACCTCCTTGGTCGCGAAGTCCTTGAAGCGCTCCTCGGTCATCAGCATCGCGAAGATCGTGTCGCTGATGACGAGGCAGCCGGTCTTCTCGTCGCTGAACTGCGGGTTGAAGGAATAACCGAGCTTGCCCCAGAAGGCCTTGGCGGCGTCGATGTCCCGGACGGGCAGGTTGACGAAGATCATGGTGGGCATCTCGGTCCCTCTTCTCTCGTGTGCGTGCTTTCGAGGGATAGACCGGGAGCCCCGGCAAAACTCATCGCTGCGGCGGAAAACTTTTCCGAAGCCCCGCGGGGCCGCCCGCGTGGGGCGCGTCCGCGCAGGTCAGGCGGTGGAGCGCAGCCGCAGGGCGGCCAGCGGGACGAACCCGCCGGTGTCCTCCCGGCGGAGCAGCGCGGGGTCCGGCCCGGCCAGCCGCTTGTGCAGGGCCAGGGCGATCCGCTCGCCCGTCGCCTTGGCCCGCTCCGCGTTCGGCCCCCGGTACAGGCCGTCGACGGCGGCGTGCCACAGCTGCACCCAGCGCCCGAAGTCCTCGGCGGTCATCGCCCGCGCCGCGTGCAGGGCGGCGTGCGGGGCGAAGGCGTCGCGCCCGTAGCCGGCCGTACGGAACAGGGCCCGCTCCCAGAAGTCGGTGATCCGGGTCAGGTGGAGCTCCAGGTCCGTGCCGGCCACCTCGGTGAAGAACGGCCCGATGCGCCGGTCGTCGAAGGCTGCCGTGTAGAAGCGGCGCAGCACGACCGCGAGGTCGGCGCGGCCGCAGATGTCGTGGTCCGCGGCGAACTGGTTCATGGTTCCAGCATCTTGGCCCGGGCCCGGGTGCGCCAGGGCGGAAGGTCCCGAGGTTCGTCACTTCGTGGGTCGTGGCCCCGGACCGCGTTTCGCGCCCCGGGGCCCCGGGCCGACTACGAGGCCACCGCTCCGCCCTTCAGCAGGGCGGCGCCCAGCGGGGTCACCGTGTGCAGGACGGCGTTGCCCCGGCGCAGGGTGGTGACCAGGCCCGCCTCGCGCATCACGCAGGCGTGCTGGCTCGCGGAGGCCAGCGAGACCCCGGCCCGGCGGGCCAGCTCGCTGGTGGTGGCGCCGTCGCCGATGGCCCGCAGCACCACCGAGCGGGTGTGCCCGACGAGCTTGCCCAGCGTGCGCTGGCGCTGCTCCTCCAAGGGCCGAATCGATTCACCGCCGGTGGGCGCCGAAGCCAGCTGCGCGGCCGCCGGATAGACCAGCACCGGCGGCAGCTCCGGGTCGTGCAGGGTCACGGCGGTGCGCCGGCAGAAGAACGACGGCTGGAGCAGCAGCCCGCGCCCCCGCAGCCGTACGTCGCGGTCCACGGGGTAGTCGCACTCCAGGACCGGCGCCCGCCAGCGCAGCATCGGCGGCAGCGAGGCCAGCAGCTCGTCCGCGCCGCCGTCCAGCAGGGCCCGGCCGCGCGCGGCCCGCTCGGCCTCGATCTGGGCCTGGATGTGCGTCCAGTACGGCTCCACGGCCGCCCGGTGGTAGCCGCGCAGCTCGCCCAGCAGTCTGGGCAGGTGTTTGGTACCGCCGTCCATGAAGTCCCGCAGCCGGCGCGGGACCGGCGCGTCGGCGCCCCCGCTCACGGCGGAGGGCATGCCGAACGCGGCTCCGACGCCGGTTCCCGCGCCGAGCAGCGTGAGCTCGCGCCGCATCCGCTCGGGGCGGATCCCGCGCAACGCGTCCAGGCCCACGTCCCACCCGTACTGCCCCTCCACAGGGGTCAGGAAATCGGGAAAATAACCACGACTCGGTATGAGCGCACCGAGCAAACGTGTTTCACTATTCAACCTGCTCCGGGTTTCCGTACGCCATTCACCGAAGAGCCGCGCATCACGCCGGTCTCTTAAGCGGTGAAAACTCAGAATCGTTTCCCACAACGCATCGGGACGCCCTGCCATCCGTACGCGTGCCAGGTCCACTCCAGTGAAATGGATACGCAGCACCGAACCCCCACCTGTGCAACCGCAATCCCCCCGCCCCATGAGTATGCATGCCGTCACACGACGTCACCACGCCCTTTCAGCCACAGTTGAAACCCCTTTCGGCGGGGGCGTGACAACCGAAATCCTGTACTCCGCCGGGCACACTCCAGTGCGACCGAAACGCTCCGTGAAGGCCGTGGGGGGCTTTGCGGGGCCTGGCGGTCGGTCGCACCGGGAAGCGCCGACGTGCCCGGCGGATTGACAGCAGGCGGTGGACGGGTGGGGATCCGTCCACCGCCTGCTGGTGTAAAGATTTGTTGAACAACAAAAATAGGCGCGTCCGCCCTCGGGGGTCAGGGAACCCGGGGGCGGACGCGCAGTCAGCGGGCCCTGTCAGGGCCGTGAAGGACTCAGCGGCTGTCGCTGCCCTTCGCCTCGGCCGCGGCACGGCCGGCCTCCAGGCGCGCCACCGGAATCCGGAACGGCGAGCAGGAGACGTAGTCGAGACCCACCTCGTGGAAGAAGTGGACGGACTCGGGGTCACCGCCGTGCTCGCCGCAGACGCCGAGCTTGAGGTCGGGGCGGGTCGCCCGGCCGGCCTGGACCGCACTGCGGACCAGCGCGCCGACGCCGTCCTTGTCGATGGTCTCGAACGGCGAGACCCCGAAGATGCCCTTCTCCAGGTACGCGGTGAAGAAGCTGGCCTCGACGTCGTCGCGGGAGAAGCCCCACACCGTCTGGGTCAGGTCGTTCGTACCGAAGGAGAAGAACTGCGCGGCCTCGGCGATCTGCCCGGCCGTGAGGGCGGCGCGGGGCAGCTCGATCATCGTGCCGACGGTCAGCTTGAGGCTGGTGCCGGTGGCCGCCTCGACCTCGGCGATGACCGCGTCGGCCTCCTCGCGGACGATCTCCAGCTCCTGGACGGTGCCCACGAGCGGGACCATGATCTCGGCGCGCGGGTCGCCCTTGGCGTTCTTGCGCTCGGCCGCGGCCTCGGCGATCGCCCGGACCTGCATGGCGAACAGACCGGGGATGACCAGGCCGAGACGGACGCCGCGCAGACCCAGCATCGGGTTCTGCTCGTGCAGCTTGTGCACGGCCTGGAGCAGGCGCAGGTCGTTCTCGTTGGCGTCCTTGCGGGCCTCGGCGAGGGCGACGCGCACCGACAGCTCGGTGATGTCGGGCAGGAACTCGTGCAGCGGCGGGTCGAGCAGACGGACCGTGACGGGCAGCCCGTCCATCGCCTCGAACAGCTCGACGAAGTCCTTCTTCTGGAGCGGCAGGAGGGCACTCAGTGCCTCCTCGCGCTCCTTGTCGGTGTCCGCGAGGATCAGGTGCTCCACCAGCTCGCGGCGCTCGCCGAGGAACATGTGCTCGGTGCGGCACAGGCCGATGCCCTGGGCGCCGAAGCGGCGGGCGCGCAGCGCGTCCTCGGCGTTGTCGGCGTTGGCGCGCACCCGCAGCCGGCGGACGCGGTCCGCGTAGGCCATGATCCGGTGGACGGCCTGGACCAGCTCGTCGGCGTCGTCGGCGCCGGCGTGCATGCGGCCCTCGAAGTACTCGACGACCGGGGACGGTACGACGGGTACCTCGCCGAGGTAGACCTTGCCGGTGGAGCCGTCGATGGAGACGACGTCGCCCTCCTCGATCACCTTGCCGCCCACCGTCATCCGGCGGCGCTTGGTGTCGACTTCGAGGTCCTCGGCGCCGCAGACGCAGGTCTTGCCCATGCCGCGGGCCACGACGGCGGCGTGCGAGGTCTTGCCGCCGCGCGAGGTCAGGATGCCCTCGGCGGCGATCATGCCGTCGAGGTCGTCCGGGTTGGTCTCGCGGCGGATCAGGATGACCTTCTCGCCGGAGCGCGACCACTTGACGGCCGTGTACGAGTCGAAGACGGCCTTGCCGACCGCCGCGCCCGGGGAGGCGGCGATGCCGCGGCCGAGCAGCTCCGTGCTGGCGCCCTCGTCGAAGCGGGGGAACATCAGCTGCGCGAGCTGGGCGCCGTTGACGCGCTGGAGGGCCTCGGCCTCGTCGATCAGGCCCTGGTCCACGAGCTGGGTGGCGATGCGGAAGGCGGCGCCGGCGGTGCGCTTGCCGACGCGGGTCTGCAGCATCCACAGCTGGCCGCGCTCGATGGTGAACTCGATGTCGCAGAGATCCTTGTAGTGGGTCTCCAGCGTCGTCATGATCGTCATGAGCTGGTCGTAGGAGGCCTTGTCGATGGTCTCCAGGTCCGCCAGCGGGACGGTGTTGCGGATGCCCGCGACGACGTCCTCGCCCTGGGCGTTCTGCAGGTAGTCGCCGTACACGCCCGCGTGGCCGCTGGCCGGGTCGCGGGTGAACGCGACGCCGGTGCCGGAGTCGGGGCCGAGGTTGCCGAAGACCATCGAGCAGATGTTGACCGCGGTGCCCAGGTCGCTCGGGATGCGCTCCTGGCGGCGGTAGAGCTTGGCGCGGTCGGTGTTCCAGGAGTTGAAGACCGCCTCGACGGCGAGGTCCAGCTGCTCGCGGGCGTCCTGCGGGAACTCGCGGCCGGCCTGCTTGGCGACGATCTTCTTGAAGCGGGTGACCAGCTTCTTCAGGTCGGCGGCGTCGAGGTCGGTGTCGACGGTGACCTTCTTGGCGGCCTTGGCCTCGTCGAGGGCTTCCTCGAAGAGCTCTCCGTCGACGTCCAGGACGGTCTTGCCGAACATCTGGATCAGGCGGCGGTACGAGTCCCACGCGAAGCGCTCGTTGCCGGCCTGGGCGGCGAGGCCGGCGACGGACTCGTCGGAGAGGCCGATGTTGAGGACCGTGTCCATCATGCCCGGCATGGAGAACTTGGCACCGGAGCGCACGGAGACCAGGAGCGGGTCGTCCGACTGGCCGAGCTTCTTGCCCATCTTCGCCTCGAGGGCGGCCAGGTGGGCGCTGACCTCGTCGCGGAGCGCGGCCGGGGCCTCACCGCTGGCGAGGTAGACCTTGCAGGCCTCGGTGGTGATGGTGAAGCCGGGAGGGACCGGCAGACCCAGGTTGGTCATCTCGGCGAGGTTGGCCCCCTTGCCGCCGAGAAGGTCCTTGAGGTCGCGGTTTCCCTCGGTGAAGTCGTAGACGAACTTCTGATCTTTGTTTTCCGACACGGGTCTCGACTCCTCGAGGACTCGGTGGCTGCCCTGACGGCCAGGAACATACCCAGATCGAAGGCTTCTGGGTACGTCCACTTGGTCGTCATGCGGCTGTAACCACCCGTGCGCCACCAGATCGAAAGTAACCGCTGAGTAGCCAGAAGCAACGAAGAGCGTTCACTTCCCGAAGGGCGAAGGGGCTCCTGCGGCGTGTTTGCGCTCGGATGAGCGATCATCGATACATTTGCGTTCAAGTCTTGAACAAACAAAGGGTGGCACCCAGTGCCACCCTTTGGAAGTCTTACCCGTGATTTTCGCGCTCATGTGAGCGCAACCCCACCCATGCGTGGCGTATGTCACGCCGCCGGCGGCATAGTTTGTCAGCTGTTTCTCAGCCCCCGGACGTGTCCAGTTCGGCGTCCTCGCTCACGCCCGCACAGTCGTACGGATCCTTCAGCCAGCCATCCGGGAGGACAACCCTGTTGTTTCCGGACGTCCGGCCGCGCGGGCCGTCCGCGCTCTCGGGCCACGCCTGGTCCAGGTCGAGCTCGCTCAGATGAGCGTCCAGCTCGGCCAGCGAAGAGGTGACGGCCAGCTTCTTCCGCATCTCGGAACCCACCGAGAAGCCCTTGAGGTACCAGGCCACGTGCTTACGGAAGTCGATCACCCCGCGCGCCTCGTCGCCGATCCACTCGCCGAGCAGTTCGGCGTGCCGGTGCATCGTCGCCGCGACCTCGCGCAGCGTCGGCTTGTGGAAGTCCTCCGGGCGCCCCTCGAACGCCGCGACCAGGTCGTTGAACAGCCACGGGCGGCCCAGGCAGCCGCGGCCCACGACCACGCCGTCGCAGCCCGTCTCGCGGACCATGCGCAGCGCGTCCTCGGCGCACCAGATGTCGCCGTTGCCGAGCACCGGGATCTCCGGCACGTGCTCCTTGAGCCGCGCGATGGCGTCCCAGTCGGCGGTGCCGCCGTAGTGCTGGGCGGTGGTGCGCCCGTGCAGGGCGATCGCGGTGACGCCCTCCTCGACGGCGATCCGGCCGGCGTCCAGGTAGGTGAGGTGGTCGTCGTTGATGCCCTTGCGCATCTTCATGGTGACCGGCAGGTCGCCGGCGCCCGCGACGGCCTCGCGCAGGATCGCCCGCAGCAGGTTCCGCTTGTACGGGAGGGCGGAGCCGCCGCCCTTGCGGGTCACCTTGGGGACCGGGCAGCCGAAGTTGAGGTCGATGTGGTCGGCGCGGTCCTCCTCGACGATCATGCGGACCGCCTTGCCGACCGTCGCCGGGTCGACTCCGTACAACTGGATCGAGCGGGGCTTCTCGGTCGCGTCGAAGTGGATCAGCTGCATGGTCTTCTCGTTGCGCTCGACCAGGGCGCGGGTCGTGATCATCTCGCTCACGAACAGCCCCTTGCCGCCGCTGAACTCGCGGCAGAGGGTGCGGAACGGGGCATTGGTGATGCCGGCCATGGGCGCGAGCACCACGGGGGGCTGCACGGTGTGCGGGCCGATCGCGAGCGGCGGGGGGAGCGTGGTCATGCGCCCCATTGTCCCCCAGACGAATCGCATCCCACATTTCGTTAGTTAGGCGTACTATCGTAAGTATGCTCGAGCCCAACCGCAGTCGCAGGATGCTGATCCTGGTGATCTGCTGCACGAGCCTGCTCATCGTCAGCCTCGACGTGACCGTGCTCAACGTCGCCCTGCCCTCGATGCGGCGCGAACTGGGCGCGTCGGTGGCCGGCATGCAGTGGACGATCGACGCGTACACGCTGGTCCTGGCCTCGCTGCTGATGCTGGCGGGCTCCACCGCGGACCGGATCGGGCGCCGCAGGGTCTTCGCCGCGGGCCTGGTGGTCTTCACCGCGGGCTCGCTGCTCTGCTCGCTCGCGCCGAGCCTGGAGTGGCTGATCGCCTTCCGGATGGTCCAGGCCGTGGGCGGCTCGATGCTGAACCCGGTCGCCATGTCGATCATCACCAACACGTTCACGGACCCGCGCGAACGGGCCCGCGCCATCGGCGTCTGGGGCGCGGTCGTGGGCATCTCCATGGCCGTGGGCCCGCTGATCGGCGGACTGCTCGTGGAGTCGGTCGGCTGGCGCTCCATCTTCTGGCTCAACCTCCCGGTCGGGCTGCTGGCCCTGGTGCTGACCCTGCGCTTCGTCCCCGAGTCGCGGGCCGGGCACCCGCGCCGCCCGGACCCGGTGGGACAGCTGCTGGTCATGGCCCTGCTGAGCTCCGTGACGTACGGGATCATCGAGGCGCCGAGCGCGGGCTGGACCGCCCCGGTCATCCTGGGCTGCGCGGCCGTGGCCGTGGCCGCGCTGGCGGGGCTGCTGTTCCACGAGCCGCGCCGGGCGGAGCCCCTGATCGACCCGCGGTTCTTCCGGAGCGCTCCCTTCAGCGGCGCGACGGTGATCGCCGTCAGCGCCTTCGCCGCGCTGTCGGGGTTCCTGTTCCTCAACACCCTGTACCTCCAGGACGTACGGGGGCTGAGCGCGCTGGAGGCCGGGCTCTACATGCTGCCGATGGCCGTGCTGACCTTCCTGTGCCCCCCGGTGTCGGGGCGGCTGGTGGCGAACCGGGGGCCGCGGCCGTCGCTGTTGATCGCGGGGACGGCGATGGCGGCGAGCGGGCTCCTGTTCGCCGCCTTCTCGGCGGAGACCTCGACGCCGCTGCTGTTCACCGCGTACGTGCTGTTCGGGCTGGGCTTCGGCATGGTGAACGCGCCGATCACGAACACGGCGGTCTCCGGGATGCCGCGCGCCCAGGCGGGCGTGGCCGCCGCGATCGCCTCCACGAGCCGGCAGACCGGCGGCACCCTGGGCGTGGCCGTGATCGGGGCGGTGCTGGCGGCGGGAACGGCCGGCGGCGCCGATTTCGCCGAGGCGACGCGGCCGGCCTGGTGGGTCATCACGGGCTGCGGACTGGTCGCGCTCGTCGTGGGCGCCGCGACCAGTGGCCGGTGGGCCATGGGGACCGCGGCGCGGACCGCCCGCGCGCTGGAGCGGACGACCCCGGAGCCGGAGCAGGCCGCGGTCCCGCCGCGGCGCTGACGGCCCCCGCCGCTCGCCACGGCCGATCCGGGGCGGCAGCCCCGCACGGGGTCCCGGCCCTGCCGCGAAGGCGCGGCGAACCGCACGAGTCCGGCCTCGCCGAGCGCCGCGTCCGCCGTGTGCCCGCCGGCCGGCGGGACCGCCCTCCAGGTGCATCAGCGTCATCACGTGCCACGGGTGAACCGGGCGCAGCCATCCTGACGAGTGACAGATATTGAAATCTGTCACTCGTCATGCCATGGTTGTTCCATGACGAAGAACGAGAACATCCGCACCCGCACCCTCGGCTCGACCGGCCCCTCCGTCTTCCCGCTGGGGCTGGGCTGCATGGGCATGTCCGCCCTGTACGGGGAGGCCGACCGCGACGAGTCGATCGCGACCATCCACGCCGCCCTGGACGCCGGCGTCACCCTGCTGGACACCGGCGACTTCTACGGCATGGGCCACAACGAGCTGCTCATCGGCGAAGCCCTGCGCACCGCGCCCGCCGCGGCCCGCGAGCAGGCGCTGACCAGCGTGAAGTTCGGCGCGCTGCGGACGGTGGAGGGCGGCTTCGCCGGCTACGACGGCCGCCCCGACGCGGTCAGGAACTTCCTGGCCTACTCGCTCCAGCGGCTGGGCCGGGACCACATCGACATCTACCGGATCGCGCGCGTCGACCCGGACGTCCCGATCGAGGAGACCGTCGGCGCCATCGCCGAGGCCGTCCAGGCCGGGCACGTGCGGCACATCGGCCTCTCCGAGGTCGGCGCGGACACCCTGCGTCGGGCGGCCGCCGTGGCCCCGATCGCGGACCTCCAGATCGAGTACTCGCTGATCTCCCGCGGCATCGAGGAGGAGATCCTGCCGACCGCCCGTGAGCTGGGCATCGGGATCACGGCGTACGGGGTGCTGAGCCGCGGCCTGATCAGCGGGCACTTCAGCCGTGACCGGGAGCTGGCGCCGGGCGACTTCCGCGGGATGAGCCCCCGCTTCCAGGGCGAGAACCTCCGGCACAACCTCGACCTCGTCGACGCCCTGCGCAAGGTCGCGGAGAACAAGGGGGTCAGCATCGCCCAGACCGCCATCGCGTGGGTGGTCTCGCGGGGCGAGGACATCGTGCCGCTGGTGGGGGCGCGCCGCCGGGACCGGCTGTCCGAGGCACTGGGTGCCGTGGACGTGCGGCTGAGCCCTGCGGACCTGGCGGCCATCGAGGAGGCGGTTCCGGCCGGTGCCGCGGCCGGCGACCGCTACCCGGCCGCGCAGATGGCCCACCTCGACAGCGAGCACTGAGCGGGCGGTACGGTCGTACCCATGCCACCCGCTGCTGCCGAGCCCCTGACACCCGAGCGCATCCTCGAGACCACCGAGGAGGTGCTGCGCCGCTTCGGCCCGACCAAGGCGACCGTGGTGGACGTGGCGCGGGCCCTGGGCGTCAGCCACGGCAGCGTGTACCGGCACTTCCCGTCGAAGGCGGCGCTGCGCGAGGCCGTCACGGACCGCTGGCTCGCCAAGAGCGTCGTCGTCCTGGAGGGGATCGCATCGGCCCCCGGCGGGACCGCGCCCTCCAAGCTGGAGGCGTGGCTGGAGGCGCTGTTCGAGGCCAAGCGCCACAAGGCGGGTGACGACCCGGAGCTGTTCGCGACGTACACGGTGCTGCTCGCGGAGAACAGCGGCGTGGTGGACCACCACCTGAACCAGCTGATCGACCAGCTGGGCCGGATCATCTCCGAGGGTGTCGAGGCCGGCTCGCTCAGTGCGCCCGATGTCCCGGCCGCCGCCCGCGCGGTGTTCGACGCCACCGGCCGTTTCCACGATCCGCAGTACGCGGCGGAATGGCTCTCGCCCACGATCATCACGGAGTTCGAGGCGGTCACCGCGCTCGTGATCCGGGGCCTGCGCGCCTGACCTGGGGCCATACCGTGCGGAACGAGCCACTCCGCACGCCTTGATGATCATTTTGGGCGTGGCTCACTTGTCCGTAACCCGTCAAACTCCATACGGTCCCCCTACCGCACTTCATCAGGCACGTTCCAGGGGGAACCTTGTCCGCTCAACCCGCTCAGGCAGCTCAGTCCGCGCCTCCGGCCCGCTCCGGCGGCGCCGCCGCGATCGGCTTGATCCTGACCATCGCACTCAACGTGGTCGCGCCGATCCTCACGTACAACACCCTCGTCGACGACCACGGCTGGAGCGAGGCCTCGGCCCTGCTGGCCAGTGGCGCGTGGCCGGTGCTCGACAGCGCCGTCATGGTGGCCTGGCGGCGCAAGCTCGACGAGTTCGCCATCGTCACCCTCGTGTTCCTGGTGATCACCGCGGTGGTCTCGCTCGTGGGCGCCCAGTCGGCCCAGGCCCTGCTGGTCAAGGACTCCGTCATCACGGGCCTGTTCGGGCTGCTGTGCCTGGCCACGCTGCTCACGCCGCGGCCGCTGATGTTCTACTTCGGCCGGAAGTTCGGCACGGACGGCACCCCGGCGGGCGTGGCGTACTACAACGACCTGTGGCGGTTCGAGGGCTTCCGCAACGCCCAGCGCCGCATGACCCTGGTCTGGGGCGTGGTCTACCTCATCGAGGCGGCGGTCCGGGTCGTCCTGTCGTACGTCCTGGACACCTCCACCATGGTGACCCTCAGCCCGTTCATGATCTACGGCACGCTCGGCGGTCTGGCCCTGTGGACGGTCCGCTTCGTCAAGCGCACCAAGGCCGAGGGCGAACGGCGGGCCGCCGAGGCGGCTGCCGCCGCCGCGCAGACCGGCGGCTCCACGGCCTGACCTCCCGGACGGCCCGTCACGGAAAAGACCGGTGGCCCGGCGGGCATGGTCCGCATCGACGAGGAGTCCAACCTCGGCGTGGCCAC
>NZ_JBHYVA010000043.1:17205-24021 GCF_042750055.1 Streptomyces sp. NPDC059456 | reverse complement strand
CACTCTCATTTATCCTCGTGTCGTTTATTATTTATTTGCTGACCCCGGACGCCGGCCCCCCCGGGGGGGGCGGGTCGGGCCCCCCCCCTCCGCCGCCGGGCCCCCGCCCCCCCCCCCCAGCCGAAGCTTCGGATCCGTCCATCGCTCGCCCCTCTTCAACCGCAAATACCGTCCACGAACAGGGCAGTTGTCCCATTGTCACGCGTGCGATGACACGCCGGGAACGTCCGGCTGAGCACGGCCGGATGTTGACGATTGGCCGGTAATCGTCCGTTCCCGCTGCCGCAAGACCGCCCTCCGCCACAGGCTGGGACCAGCGCACGTTCAGCCCCGCACGCTGCCCGCGGACCCTCCGCGGGCCCTCATGGGAGGGAAGCCACATGCCCGCCACCGACCGGCAACCCCAGCAGACCCCACAGCCCTCGGGCACCGACCCCGTGGTGCTGCTGCTCCTGGCCGTCGTCATCGCCCTGGTCCTGGGCGCCACGCTCTACTTGTGCCTGGTCCACCCCTCCCTGACCGGGCCGATCGGCGCGATGGGCGGTATGGCCTCCGCATTGGCCGCCGCGTTCGGTGTGGCGCTCGCCCTGCGCCGGCGGTGAGTGCCGGCGCACGCCCGGCGGCGCCGACGCGGCGTACGTCCTGGACGAAAGCCTCGATGGCGAGGTCCTCCAGGACGTCCAGCGAGGGCTGCGCGGCGACCGACAAGCCCTCGGATCCGTCCGGGCGCAGCGCCCAGGACTGGGGGAAGGTGGTGGCGAAGTGCGTCCGCTCGATGCACGGGAAGCGCTCGGCCGACCTCAGTACCCGGTCGCCCACCTGGTGGCCCTTGGCGCCGTAGTCCGCGGAGGCGGACGTCGGCTTCGGCGGCAGCTGGGACGGTCAGGCCGGTGGTGGTGGTCGACGGGTGGCGCCAAACGGTGTCGCTGCGGGCGGTTGCCGCTTCGGCCTCGACTCTGGCGTGGCGTCAGTCGTCGGCTGCGACGAGGAGAGCGAGCGTCGCCGCAGGGCGGTCGATGACGACGAGCTCGTGGTGGTCGATGTGGATGGGGCCGTAGTCGTGCAGCGCGTCCTCAGGAAGTTGCCCCAGCAGGTATGTGCTGGTCGCCTCGCGGATCGGGCCGTCAATCTCCCGACGCAGGCGTGATGCGAGTGGTTCTGGGACGTTTCCGTGCTGCTCGGCCCAGCCGTGGATGACGTCGAGTGCCGACGCGGCATCGACGGCCTCGTAGGTGTCAGGGGTGATGTGGTCAAGCCACCACTGGCCGTGCCGCGGCCGGTCTTGAACACCGGCTCCGTCGTACGTGTCCCGAAACTGAGGGTGTGAGATCAAAGCAGCCAGTACGTTTCGGTCGTCCAGCAGCTCGGCCGGCAGCCGGAATTGCTTGGCATCGACCCAGCGGTAGCCATGATGAGAGCCCGCGCCGAAGCCGAAGTCTCGGAAGTTGATGAAGTGGCTGCTCAGGTGGACGAGGGTCGGGACTGGTTCCATGCTCGTCATCGTAGGTCGCGCCGTGTCCTCGACCCATCGGTGATCTTGGAGTTGACCAGCGGCTTTCCCCCAAGCCGCCATGTCCAGCGGGCGGCCTGCGGGCCGACGGACCGTTGACGAGCGTGGCCGGGGCGTCGAGCCGCGGGGGCCCTGCCCACCCCGCCTGGTACCCCAGTTCCCGACGTCCCCGCGTCCTCACCACCGCTGGTCGGATCCAGCGGCTCAGGAAGGAACCCAGAAGCTCCGGCTTGGTTGAGGTCGGACGTATGCCCCTGCCGTCGTGCGCAGCCTGATCCGGCGGTCCTGGACAACTCGCCGCTGGGACACGCCCCGAACCGCCGGCCGTGATCCTTCGGCCCCGCTCCGGTCACTTCGGCAGATCGGCCGAGAGGAAGGGGGCAAGGAGCGCGAATAGTGCGTCGGGGCGGTCCAGGGGGATGATGTGGCCGCAGTCCTGGAGATGGTGTCCGACCAGGTCATCGGCGATGGGGCGGAGTTGGCGTTCGAGCCCGGTGCCGACGGGGTGAGAGCCGACGACCATGGTGGGCATGGTCAGCCGAGCCGTCCCGACCGCGTCCTGGATCTGCTGCGCACTGGTGGGCAGGGCCCGGTAATAGGAGAACGCGCAGCGCAGGGCCTCACCCCCGGTGTACGCGTGGACGAACGCAGCACGGATGTCGTCGGGTACTCCTCGCCCGAGCGTCCCCGAGTCGAGGAACCAATTGACGTACCGGGCCTCGTTGCCGGCCAGGACGGTCTCGGCGAGGCCGGGGACGGCGTGGAAGCCGAACCACCACGGGGCACCGCCCGCGACGACGTCCTCTGCTCCGGGCAGGCGGCCGAGCAGCGCCTCCATCACGACCAGGCGCCGGACGAGGCCGGGCCGGCGCAGCGCGAGGAGGACGGCGGGGGCAGTGCCCGCGTCGATGCCGACCACCGCTGCCGAGGGCTCGCCGAGTGCGTCGAGCAGCCCTTCGGCGTCGGCGGCGAGGGTGCCGGCGTCGTAACCCTCGACGGCACGTGCGCTGGCACCGAAGCCTCGCAGGTCCGGGGCGATGACCCGGTACTGCCCGGCCAGTCGGCCCATGACGGCGCTCCAGAGCTGCCAGGTGTGCGGGAAGCCGTGCAGTAGGAGAACTGCGGGGCCTTCCCCGGCGATTGCGACATTGAGTTGGACGCCGTTCGCCGCGATGCGGCGCAGTTGGTGTGCGGTGGGGATGGGCACGACGGCTCCTCCGGCTGGTTACCATTGGTGACCACAGCACGATAGGTAACTGTCCGACGGCTTCCTAGACGGCACTTTCAGGGAAGGTGGTGAGCCACAGGTGACCACCCCAGAAGCCCGGGCCGCCGGTCACGGGGTACGCGGTGATCTGTTCGATCCCCATTGCCCGACACGGCAGTTGCTGGACCGCATCGGTACGAAGTGGACGTCGATGGCCGTCAAGACGCTCGCCGATGCCGCACCGGACGAGGTGCGCTTCGCAGACCTGAAGCGCCGGATGCCCGGCGTGTCGCAGAAGATGCTGTCCGTGACGCTGCGAAGCCTGACCCGCGACGGGCTGGTGTCGCGCCGGGTCGAACCCACCGTGCCGCCGCGGGTCTTCTACCGGCTCACCGGACTCGGGCTGTCACTGGAAGCCGCGCTTGCGGGGCTGCGGACCTGGGCGGAGGAGCACATGGCCGAGATCGACCGCGCCAACGAAGCCGCCGCCCAGGAGGCCGATGAAGGGTAGGGATCCGCGACCGCGCCCTGGTCCTCAAGCACTCGCGCACTACCAGTCATCCATTGCTCTGTTGCACCGTCTCAAGGCCTGATGCAAGGTCTGGAAGCGGGCATGGTGTGCCAGATGTGGGCGCGACCGCGACACCCTGAAGTCCGGCCCACCTTCCTGGAGCTCGGGTACGGGGTTGTCACCTCCCGCCGCGGCCGGGGCTACACCACCGAGGCCACCAGGGCACTCGCCGCCTTCGCCCTCGCTGCGCCCGCCGTCCAGGCCGTAGCCATCGGCGTGGAACGCTCGAACCTGCCCTCCGTCCGCGTCCTCGAGAAGGCCGGCTTCGAGCGGTGCACGGTTACGGCCGAAGAAGCCGAGGGAGTTGCCCGTTTCGCGTCACCCGGTACAACAGCCCCGGCAGGTAGACGTCCTGGGCCGGCGACACCCCAGCTGACCTGCTGGTTTCGACCCGTCGCTCCATCCGATCAACGGTCGTCCTGTGGCGAGGATGGCGGTTCGGGTGGCGCCGTGCAGGCCTCGGAGTGGCTGGTGGGGATCTTTGAAAACGGCTCTGACCGGAATTTCGTGAACGTTATGGCTGGGTGAGGATCCGGGTCCGGAGGAGAGCGAATGAGGCTCGGCCGTACATTGTCTCTTGAGCGTTTTGACCCTGTTGACGTGGCCTTCGACGACGCCTGAGCTCCAGGTGCGAGTGAGTCCTGCGGTGACGGAGTCGAGGTCTTGGCGGAGGAAGTCGGCGAAGCCGCTCATTGGTTTCGGGGCGTCTTGCTCAGCCTGGCGGATCCTATCGAGAAGAAAGGATCCGCGGCGGTCGCGGACGAGGTCGGGTGAAGGCCCGGGCGAGGTCGCAGGCCAGGTCACGAGTCCTACGCGCTCCTGCGGACCCCTCGTCCTCGCCCAGCCGCCGTGACCGTCACGAATATCCGCCACAGCCTGGCTTTATCGAGCAGTTGTGACGTCGCTTGTCGATGGGTTTGGGAGGCGCCCTGTTCCACGGATGGGTGATGTCGACGAGTTTGGGAGGCACTGGGGTTCTTGCCAGGGCAGCATCGGGATGCTCCTGGTGAAAGGTGCTGGTCATGCCGCGGATGTCGAAGGTCGAGCTGTACGCGGCGATCCGGCGTGACCACCGTGGCGGCATGTCGATGCGGGAGCTTGAGCGCAAGCACGGCGTGACGTGGCGGACGGTGCGGAAGGCGTTGGACTCGTCCTGGCCGGAGCCGCGCAAGAAGCTGCCGCCGCGGGCGACCGGGCTGGACCGCTACAAGCCGGTGATCGACGAGATCCTGCGGGCGGACCTGGACGCGCCGCGCAAGCAGCGGCACACGGTCACCCGGATCTTCCACCGGCTGGTCGAGGAACACGGCGCCGACGTCTCCTACGGGATGGTCCGCTACTACGTCGCGGCCCGGAAGCCCGAGATCCTGGTCGAGTCGGGCAAGGCCCCGCTGGAGGCGTTCGTCCCCCAGACCCACCAGCCCGGTCACGAGGCGGAGGTCGACTTCGGCGACGTGACGATCCGCCTCGCCGGCGAGCTGGTGACCTGCTACCTGTTCTCCTTCCGCCTGTCGTATTCGGGCAAGGCCGTCCACCGCGTGTTCGCCTCCTGCGGCCAGGAGGCGTTCTTCGAAGGCCACGTCCACGCGCTGCGGACGCTGGGCGGTGTCCCGCGGACCAAGGTCCGTTACGACAACCTCAAGGCGGCCGTCGCCCGCGTGCTCGGGCTGAGCCGGGCAAGGGTGGAGGCAGACCGATGGATCGCCTTCAAATCGCACCACGGCATCGAGAGTTTCTACTGCCGGCCGGGCATCGAGGGCGCTCACGAGAAGGGCGGGGTCGAGGGACAGATCGGCTACTTCCGACGCAACCACTTCGTCCCGGTCCCCGAGGTCGCCTCGCTCGCCGAGCTGAACGAGATGGTCGAGCAGTGGGACCGGCAGGACGATGCCCGCCGGATCGGCTCCAGGTCCCGGACCATCGCTGAGGACTTCACGCTCGAACAGCCGCTGCTGATGCCGCTGCCGGAGGAGCCGTTCGAGACAGGACGTCTGTTCACCCCGCGAGTCGACCGCTACGGCCAGATCCCGGTCCGCACGAACCGCTACTCGGTCCCCATCCGGCTGATCGGCAAGCGGGTGAGGGTCATCCTTCACGCCTCTCACCTGGTTGTTTACGACCAGAACGTGGAGGTGGCCCGGCACGAGCGGCTGATCGCCAAGGGCGCCGTCCGTCTGGAACTGGACCACTACCTGGAGGTCCTGGTCCGTAAGCCGGGCGCCTTTCCCGGCTCGACCGCTCTCGAACAGGCCCGCTCGGCGGGCAAGTTCACCCCGGTCCACGATGCCTGGTGGACGCAGGCCATGAAGATCCACGGTGAACGGGACGGCACCCGAGCCTTGATCGAGGTGCTGCTGCTGGGGCGGCATCTGCCGCACGAGCACGTCGTCGCCGGCCTGGCCGCAGCCCTGCGGGCCGGGGCCATGACCGCAGATGCGGTTGCGCTGGAGGCCCGCAAGGCCGCCCAGGCCGAGACCGAGCCCGCACCGGACGCCCGGACCCTCGGCCAGGCGCCGGCGACGGTGACGTCCCTGCACGAGTGGCGCCTGGCGCATCTTCCGCCGGACACCAGGCCGCTGCCCTCGGTGTCTCACTACGACCAGTTGCTCCGACGCCGCCGCACCAGCGGCAGCGGCCACCGTGAGGGAGAAGCGCAGTGACCATGCCCCGACAGCGAGGGTTGACCGAGCAGGCCGCCGACGCCGCGATCGACTCCGCCTGCCGCCTGCTGCGGCTGCCGTCGATCCGCAACGAGTTCTCCGACATCGCCGACCGGGCGATCAAGGACCAGATGACCTACCGCGGCTTCCTCGCCGAACTGCTGATGGCCGAGTGCGACGACCGGGCCCGCCGCAGGTCGGAGAGGCGGATCAAGGCAGCCGGCTTCCCCCGGGAGAAGTCGCTGCGGGCCTTCGACTTCGACGCCAACCCGAACATCGACCCGGCCACCATCCACACCCTCGCCAGCTGCGAGTGGATCAAGAAGAGTCAGCCGCTCTGCCTCATCGGCGACTCCGGCACCGGCAAGTCCCACATGCTCATCGCGCTGGGCACCGAGGCCGCGATGAAGGGCTACCGCGTCCGCTACACACTCGCCACAAAGCTGGTCAACGAGCTGGTCGAGGCCGCGGACGAGAAGCAGCTGAACAAGACCATCGCCCGCTACGGCCGCGTCGATCTCCTCTGCATCGACGAACTCGGCTACATGGAACTCGACCGCCACGGAGCCGAACTCCTCTTCCAGGTCCTGACCGAACGCGAGGAGAAGAACAGCGTCGCCATCGCCTCCAACGAGTCCTTCGGCGGCTGGACCAAGACCTTCACCGACCCGCGCCTCTGCGCGGCCATCGTCGACCGGCTCACGTTCAACGGCACCATCATCGAGACCGGCACCGACTCCTACCGCCTCGCCAGCACCCGAGCCCGAGCCGAGGAGCCCGCCAAGGCCGGCTGAACCATCCGGGTCCGCCCCCCCCGCCGCCGGGCGGACGCACCACCCGGACACCCTGGCCAGCCCGGCGAACCACC
>NZ_JBHYVA010000043.1:14622-17195 GCF_042750055.1 Streptomyces sp. NPDC059456 | reverse complement strand
TACACCACCCGCCTCCCCACCCCCCCCCCCGGCGCCGTGGCCCCCCACACGGCGGGCTTAACCACCGGGCCCGCCCCGGGGGGGGGGGGGCCGGACTCACAGCCAGGACACCTGGGCCAGCCGTGAGATCCTCTCCTTCATGTTCGAGAGCGAGCGCAACCAGCGGGCGATAGCAGGCGTCGAGGCCCACGTTCGCGACTTCTTCACAGGCCACGCGATCACGGTCAGCGACTACGACCTGGGACCTGGACGAAGGGAAGCAGTTCCCAACCTGAGGATCCTCACCGTCAGCCCAGGACCGCGCGCCGACAGCTGGGCCTACATCACTGCCGGCTGCTGGTCCACGGTCGAGACCGACGGCCACGGCCTCGAATTCGTCCTCACCGCGCCCGTCCGCGACGCACGCTTCGCTGATCTCCTGGCCATGACCGCCTACTACCACGCCGATCACCACCTCGATCTCGAGCACAGCCTGCCCATCGGGGAGCCGTGGCTGCCCGGGTCCCACTGCGACCACCTGCTGATCAGCCTCCCCTACCTGCACGGCCCGAACCTGGAGCACTGCCCGCTGCCGGACGGCCATGCCCGCATCCTCTGGGCCCTTCCGGTCACCGCAGCCGAGATGGCATACCGCCGTGAGCACGGCCACGAAGCCCTTGAACAGCTCTTCGACGAGCACGCGATCGTCCCCACCGATCCAAAGCGTCCATCCGTCGCCTGAACATCGCGGGCACAGTTCGGGCACAAGCGGCAGCCAGGAAGTTCTCCAGCGCCGTCAAAACTCGTCGACAAGTTGAGGCCCAGTGATCACCGATCGCCGCCCAAAGTCATCGACAAACGCTGTCCCCCTTCATGAACGAAGCCACACAGCCGTTGTGAAGGAGCTCATCGGCAGGTGGCAGCCCTGGCACCTTGCACCGCCCGGGCCCTCGCGCCCGCCCGCCGCGTCCGCCGCCAGTGCCGCGAAGCACACCGACGTGCAGAACACCGCCGAGGTTCTCACCGTCGGCATCAATGGTCTACTACAGCCACGGCAGAGCCGCGGCCCGGGATCGTCGTCCGTGACCACGACCAGCCTCAGCCGGGCCGCTCCGTCCCTGCCCACAGGACCGCCATGGGGGCCGGCCAAGGCAAGTCGAAATGCCGTGGAACCCACCTGCGTGGCGTGGAATGATCTTCGGCGACTGCTGACGAAAGGGAAGGCTGAAAACGTGTACGTACCGTCATCTGCGCGAGCTCTCGATGATGACGAGCGTGAGCTCGTGGAGCTGGCCCGCCGCACCATAGACGCGCATACCGACGCCGGGCCCGACGAAGACGGGATCCACACGATGGGGGCTGCGGTCATGGCCGCCGACTACCGGATGTTCGCCGGCGTGAACCTCTACCACTTCACCGGCGGCCCCTGCGCCGAACTCGTGGCTCTGGGAGCCGCGCGAGCCCAGGGCGCCCGCCAGATGCGCTGCATCGTTGCCGTGGGAAACCACGGGCGCGGGGTCGTCGGCCCGTGCGGGCGCGATCGGCAGGTCTTCGTGGACTACTACCCCACCATGCGCGTCATCGTGCCCACGCCCGAGGGGCCCAGGTCCGTTCTCGCCGCCGACCTGATGCCGCTGACCCAGCGATGGACCCCGGAGACGGGGATGAACGGTCTCGACCCGTCGCTCTACCAAGACCCCGAGACGGCCGGGCCCCCGATCATCCGGTTCAACCCCCGCTACCTTGAAGACGTCCGCTCTGGCGCCAAGACCAAGACCACCCGCTTCCGGGACCCGGCCCAGCTCGGGCCGGCACGGCTGGTGTTCGAAAGCGACCCCGAAGTCGTCCTGCCGGCCGAGGTGACCGGCATGAGGCACTGCCTGGTCGCCGACCTCACAGACCAGGACGCCCAAGCCGAGGGGCTGACGACCGCAACCGAACTCCGGGAAGCCCTCAAGGGCCACTACCCAGATCTCGTGGAAACCGACGAAGTCGACGTAATCACCTTCCAGGTCAACGAGAAGACAGGCGCTGCTTAAACCGTGGAGGCACCAGCGACGACCGGGCTGCAAGGTGACGATGAGCAGATCTCCTCTGACGCCCGCGCCGGCTCTTGGCCGCCGCCCAGACCGGCAGCGAAGTTGACTGGCTGGTCGCGATCGACTCCACGATCGTGCGGGCCACCAGCACACAGCCGCCAAAGGGGGCTCGACGAACGGGCCCTGGGACGCTCCCGCGGCGGCCTGACCAGCAAGATTCACCTCGCCTGCGACGTACGCGGCCGACCCATGTCCTTCGTGCTCACCGCAGGCACCCGGAACGACTGCACCCAGGCGGAAGCCGTCATCGGGCTGATCCGTGTCGCAAGTGGCGGCCCGGGACGACCACGTCTGAGACCCGAGCGAGTCATCGCGGACAAGGGCTACTCATCCCGTACCTTCCGTGCCTACCTCCGAAGACGCGGCATCAAAGCAACGATCCCGGAGCGTGTCGACCAACTCGCGGGCCGTTCCCGGCGCGGGGTCCCGCCCTGCCACTGGCTCACGACCAGCTCCCCGGGCCGCACCCGCGCGGTCGGCCGCGCCCCACCCCGC
>NZ_JBHYVA010000043.1:0-14612 GCF_042750055.1 Streptomyces sp. NPDC059456 | reverse complement strand
CTCGGGGGCGGGGCCGGGGGCCGGGAACCGCCCTGCCACTTCCACAAGACCATCTACCGGCGCCGCAACGTCGTCGAACGCTGCTTCCACCGCCTCAAGCAATGGCGTGGCATCGCCACCCGCTACGACAAGCACCCCACCCGCCATCAGGCAGCGATCACCCTCGCCAGCACCCTCATCTGGCTAGACAAGTGATCGACAAGACGCTGCCTAGGGCTAACGCTCGGTCCGGAGCCACGTCCAGGTGTTCGTGCCGACCTTGCCGTCGACAGTGAGCCTTTTCGCAGACTGGAAGCGCTTCACGGCGGACTCCGTGCCGGCTCCGAACTGGCCATCTACGCCGGTGAGCCCACCGAGTAGCCGTGGTAGATCAGCAGCGCCTGGAGCTCCTTCACCTTTGCAGCGGAGTCGCCGCGATCCGTGTATGCGTCGCTGCGGTCGTAGCCGCAGTAGACCCCCTCGAATGTTTCCTGGCAGGTTGCCGCCACCGCCGTGGGTACTTGAGCGGTGGTGGGTGCGGCCAGAGCGGCGCCGGCAGAGCCAACCGGGAGCAGGGCCGCGGCCAGCACGGCGGACGCGAGCAGGCAAAGCCTCATGCGCTGCAACTGGAAGTCCTTCGAATGGGGCGGGGCAGCCCGCCGCTGAGTTGGTTGGTCGGGAACGTATGCCTGTATCGGCCATCGAGGCAGGGCGCACGACGGCGCGCGGGGGCGCATCTGGCGTCATGGGTAGCCACGTGGCCGGCCAACCACAGCCACCCGTGACTAGACGCAGGTCAACAACTCAGTGCCGTCGCTCCGGCATGACGGGTTGCCGTCATGCCGGAGCAGACACGTCCCGACGCCCAGGATGTGTCCCGTGGCCGTACAGGGGCGTTCAGGAGCAATCGGATCCGCGGGCCGCGCCCCCGTCGGCCAGCGGTCGGCGCCCCGGCTGTCCCCCTGAAGGCAGCAGCGTTCCCCGGCCGCCGGCTCTGTCATCAGGGTTTGTTCGGCCGCAAGGCGTCCTGCGCCAAGGCCAGGAGGACGACCTCGCCGAATCCGAGGTGAAGCTCGCCCCGGGCTGGGCCGCCGACGCGCTGCTCGATCAGCAACACGTCGCCCAAGCGGACGTTGTCGGGGTCCAAGCCGACGCGCCGCAGCAATTCCAGAAGACCGGCGGGCTGGTGGCGCGGCCGAGGATCTCCCCGCCGATGCGGACGTCTTTGTGCTGCAAATTGCCGGCATCTCGTCATTACAGGTCAACGAATTTGTAAATCAGGCGGTAATCTGCACCATCTCCTGTGAATTTAGCTTCACGAATTTTGTTCCAGAAGTCATCGAACCAATCGAAGTCGTCCACGGTGAAACTTACTGTTCCCAGATGGTCGTCCGAATCGACATTATCTTGTTCCCAGAGCTCAATCGTGAACCGTGTCTGAGGCGTCCCTGGAGGCATCCCAGTGTCGAAGAATTCAAGTGTCACGGTTTTACCCGCCGAAAATGACCACGTGAGTCCTGGTGCGGGATGGCGGGTCATATCGTTAATGATCATGAAGATATCGTCGCCGCCGGGGCCGTCGGTTCTTTCGAGGCATGTAAGTTGCATAAAGTGCATGAAAAGCATGGGAGTCCGCCTCGCGGAGAGTCGGATGTTTCTTCCGCCAGGGTTGCGCTCGTTGCCAGAGACGCTCATGGGGCGCAGCCACTGCCGAGGGCAGTGGTCATGCGGGCAGGAATCAAGCATGCGCCGCCTGGCTGGACCTACTGCTCTGAGTGGGGATCTCGGGGTGTCTCGCCTGAGTGACTCCGATGGCTGACCGGGCCGGTGGCGAAGGCATGAAGACTACCTTTCGGTAGTTCGTGAGAAAGTATGCCTATTCCTAGGCCATCACAGCGTGCGCGCCCTCGCAAGTCAAGGCTGCCCCACACGAATTATCTCCGTTCCTTCAGCCAACCCAAATCCCGGGCGTGGGCCAGTCCAGTCCAGGACGGAGCGTTTACCGCTCGCAGCACGCGAGCCAGGTTGTGCAGCGCGACGTGCAGGGCGATCGTGGGGTGGATTCCGGATAGTTCTCCTTGGCAGAAGTCGACCGTGTGCCCGTGAGCGGTCCACTCCCTGCAGCCCTCACCGTCACAGCGTCGGGCCAGGTCGGCCTCCTCATCCAGCCGTGCACGGAGGAACGTCGCAAGGTCTTGCTTCATGGAGTCACCCCGGACGATGTGCCCGGCCGGTCGCATGGTTTCCATGCTGTGGGCAGAACCCGGCTGGCAGGCCCGACAATTGGAATGATCTTGCTGTGGTTGGTGTGATCACGGCGTCCGAGCCGTCCTGGATAGCCCCGTTCTCCGGGCTGAGCCCTCGCGCCTTCGGCGAGTTGGTGACGCTGCTGCGGCGCCAGGGTGCGGACGTGGTTCGCAAGGGCCGGCCGGGGAGCCTTCCGCTGGAAGACGGTGCCCTGCTCGTCGCGACGTACTTGCACACGAACCTGACCATGCGCCAGCTCGCCCCACTGTTCGGGATCTCGAAGTCGGCGGCGGATCGGATCACCGACCACCTCGGACCGGTGCCCGCCCTTCAGCCCCGCAAGCGGTTCGCCAAGGACACCGTGTTCATCGTGGACGGCACCCTGGTTCCGACCCGCGACTACACCGTGGCCGCGCGGTCGAAAAACTACCGGTACTCCACCAACCACCAGGTCGTCATCGACGCCGATACCCGTCTTGTCGTCGTGGGGGGGGGGGCGCGCGGCGGGGCCCCCGGGGCCCCCCGGCGCCGGGGGGGGGGCGGGGGCCGCCCGGGTGTCCGGGGCGGTCGGGGCGGGCGTCGGGGTCATCGCAGCCATCGGGCGCTCCGTCGCTGGAGGGGCAGGTAGGCCGCCATGACGAGGCCGGCGATCAGGATCATGTCGAGGCCGAGGGCGAGCGCCACGTTCTCCTGTCCGGTCAGCACGTTGCCGGACAGTGCGTCCGCGATCTTGAGCGTGACCAGTGGTACGGAGCCGCCGACGAGGGCCGCGGCCGTGGCGTGCGCGGCGAAGGCGGTGCCGAAGAGCAGCACGAACCCGCCGAGCAGGGAGGGCGTCAGGACCGGCAGGCCGACGTGGCGCCAGAACTGCCATCCGGTGGCCCCGTTGTTCTGGGCGGCTTCGCGCCACTGCGGTCGCAGTCCGTCCAGCGCGGGGGCGATCACGAGGACCATCAGCGGGATCAGGAAGTACAGGTAGACCACGGTGAGGCCGGTGAAGGAGTACAGGTTCCAGCCGAGGCCCGTGAGATCGGCGAGCCGGGTGACGACCCCGGAGATGCCGACGGTGGCGATGAACGCGAACGCGAGCGGGACGCCGCCGAAGTTGGCGAGGACGCCGGAGGCGGTCAGCGCGGCGCTGCGCAGGGCCCGGGACCGGGAGGTGACCACGGCCTGGGCGATCAGGACCCCGAGCACCCCGCCCACGGCGGCGGTGAGGGCGGAGAGCTGGACGCTGCCGATGAGCGAGCCGAGGTAGGGGCCCTGGAGCGAGCGCGCGAGGTGCTCGCCGGTCAGCCGGGTGGCGCCGGTCGCCGGGTCGGTCTGCGTGACGGCGCCGAAGGCGATGGCGCCCAGCGGGATGCCGAAGCAGAGCCCGGTGAAGGCGAGGAGCGGGAGGACGGCGAGCCAGGTGCGCGGGCCGCGCCCCCCGCGGGCGCCGGGGGGGCGGGGGCCCCGCCCACGCCCCCCACTACTTCGCCGTCGGCGGTGGCCTGATGCTCGCGATGATCATGGGGCTGGCGACGCTGGTCGGCTTCGACTCCGCGGCGAACCTGGCCGAGGAGGCCAAGGACGCGCACCGCACCGTGCCGCGCGCGATCTGGGATCGGTCGTGGCGGCCACGGCCTTGGGCATGCTGTTCCTGATCGCGCTCACCGTCGCGATCAAGGACGTCCCGCGGATCTCGGCCAGCGGCTCACCGGTCGCGGCCATCATGCGCGACCAGCTCGGCCCGGTCATGGAGCGGGGTTTGCTGGTGGCCATCACGTTCGCGTTCTTCGGAGCCGGGGTGGTGACGATGGCGGCGTGCGCGCGCCTCGTCTTCGCGATGGCGCGCGACGGGCGGTTCCCGGCCCATCGGATGATGCGGCGGGTCAGCCCGCGGACACGGACCCCGGTCCCGGCGACCGTCCTGATCTTCGCCCTCGGGGTCGTCCTGATGGTCGCGCTGCCGGGCGCCGCACTGCTGGAGCTGATCACGGCCTCGACGATCCTCCCGGCGCTCATCTACGGCGCGACGATCGTCCTCTACCTGGCGGTGCGCGGGCGGCTGGGCCGCAGGAAGGGCGCGTTCGACCTCGGGCATTTCGAGCTGCCGGTCGCGATCGCCGCACTGGTGTGGACGCTCGTCGCGCTGTTCGTGCTGGTCTCCCCGCGGGAGGCCTTCGTCTCCGTCGTGAGCGTGGTCGGTCTCCTCCTGGTGGGCGGGCTGTTCTTCCTCGTCATGCTGATGGTGGACCGTGAGGCCCTGGAGACCGAGCCCGGCGAAATGAACGAGGCGTTCCGCCCCTGATGCGGAGGGTTCCACCGCCCGGTGGTCGCCCCGCGGTCACGTCGGACGGCGATCAGCTGGGGCGGGGGACGTACGCCAAGCCGTGGGCGCCGGGTTCGCCGAGCCGGGCGATGTCCAGGCGGGCCAGGGGCCGCAGCGTCTCCAGGTCGACGATGTGGACGGTGGAGGAGACGACGCAGGCCACGTAGGCGAGCCGGCCGTCGGGGGAGGACGTGATGGTCAGCGGAAACAGACCGACCTCGACCTCACCGAGCTTCGTGCGGGTGTCGGCGGCGAACACCGCGAGGCGGCCCGGGGCGTGGCGTCCGAGTTGCGACCCCGGGTCGGCCGCCATGCGCAACTCCCCCGCCAGCAGCTTGCCCGTGGACGTCACGTGCACCGGGAGGACGATGTCCTCGGTGGGGAGGGTGTCGATGACGGACGCCGTGCGGGCGTCGATGACGCGGAGGCCGGTGACCGGCCGCTCCCCCGCGCCGCCCGAGAAGTTGCCGTACGGCGCGGCGACGAAGACGTGGGAGCCGTCGGCGGAGAGGGCGAGTCCCTCACTGCCCGGCACCTCGACCTTCGCGGTGAGGGTGCCCCGTTCGAGGTCGACGACCGACACGAAGGGCGCCTCCTTGTTGGTGGCGTACCCCGTCCGGCCTGCCGGGTCGATGGCGAACCAGTGCGGCCCGGGCGCGTGCGTGTCGATCCTGCCGATCGGCCGGCGGGTGGCCGTGTCGATCACCACGACACCGCCGGGCCGGTCCTCGGCGCCCTCCACACTGACGTACAGCCGCCCGCGCGAGGGGTCCAGCGCCAGCCCGTGCGGCCCGTGTTCGGGGGTGAGGTCGACGAACTCGACGATGCGGCGGGTGTCGGGGTCGATGACGGCGAGCTCGGTGCGTCGGCCGCCGTTCGCGTGGTAGTAGCCCGAGTGGTACGTCAGCGTGCACCACAGCAGCCGCTGCGTCGCGTCGAAGCACAACTCGTGGGGCTCCGCGGGGACGTGCACCTCTCCGAGGTGCCGGTCGGAGGCCGCGTCGAAGAACGAGACCGTGGGTCCGCTCTGGCTGACGACGGCCAGGACGTCGCCTTCTCGACCGGTACGGGGGGACTGCAGCACAGCGGCTCCTTGAACGGGGAAGGGGAGGCGTGCCACGCGTGTTCGCGGGCGTCTCCACTCTCCGTTTCGGCAGGGTCCGGCAGCAATGCAAAAATTGACATCCCATCATTGCCGCAAACGCAAAACCGCAGTTCGGGAGCCAGACACCGATGGACCTCAACCTGTTGCGCGTCCTGGACGCCCTGCTCCAGGAGAACAGCGTCACCCGCGCTGCGGAACGCCTCGGCACCTCGCCCGCGGCGGTCAGCCGGACCCTGGCGCGGCTGCGCCGCACCGTCGGCGATCCACTGCTCGTCCGGGCCGGCCAGGGGCTGGTGCCCACGCCGCGGGCCGTGGAACTCCGGGAGGAGGTCGCCGCGTTGCTGCGCGGCTGCGACAGCGTGCTGCGGCCCGGTGCCGGCTTCGACGCCGTACACCTCCAGCGGACCTTCACCGTGCAGGCCACCGACCTGCTCCTGGTCGGACTGGCCGGGAGCCTGACCGAGCGGATCCACGCCCAGGCCCCGCAGGTGGACGTCGTCTTCCTGCCGGAGGCGCTGGAGGGCGGTCCCGGGCTGCGGCAGGGCTGGGTGGACGTCGAACTGGGCGTCCTGGGACACCTGGATCCCGAGATCCGGACCCGGCAGCTCACCCGGATACCGCTCGTCGGCATCGCCCGCAGCGGCCATCCGTTGTTCGACGGGCCGATCGACGCCCGCCGTTTCGCCGCGGCCGACCACATCGGCATCTCCCGGCTCGGCAAGCGCCTCGGGCCGATCGACACCGCGCTCGCGGAACTCGGGCTGCGCCGCCGGACCGCGGTCGTGGTGCCCAGCCACACGACCGCGATGATGCTCGCCCGGGACACCGACCTCGTCGCCCTCAGCCTGGCCGACTGGCTCCCCGGCACCATCGCGGCGATGGGACTGCGGACGTTCCCCGTCCCCCTCGGCCTGGAACCCCTGGACTTCGGCATGGCCTGGCACCCCCGCAACTCGGCCGACCCGGGGCACCGCTGGTTCCGCGAACACCTGGCAGCCGCCGTCCTGGCCCCGGCCGGGCCGCTCCCCCGTTGATCCCGGCGCGACGGAGGCGTCCACGGCTCATCCGGCGTAGTACCGGCCGATCTCCCGGCGGAATTCCGGGGCGCCCAGGTGGTGGTCGCGACGGAACTCCGGAGCGGCCTCGATCTGGTCCTTGGTGCGGTCCACGTGGACCGTCCCGCCCGCCCGGTCCACGCGCAGGATCGTGCCCGCCGGGAGCAGCACCTGCCTGCCGGGGATCCACGCACCGGTGTCCACCACGATGTAGGCGTCGGAGACCTCCCCGGAGTGCCCGTCGACCTTGCCGATGGGGCCGTCGACGGCTTCCACGCCGTAGCCCGTCAGGTCCTCACCCGTCGGGTGGATGATGCCGGAACGGTAGGCCCACATGTCGTCGGTCATGCCGCAGCTCCTTCCCTGTGTCCGTGTGCAGGTGTCGTACTCCGTCCCGCCTGCCCCGCGGGCCGGACCCCACACGCCGGACCCCGAAGCCGGCCTGCGCCCCGCGCGCCCTTTCGTCGGGTTCGTCCCGAAGCGGGATGAGCGGTTGCGGCGATGTGACGTCCGGGCAGGCCCTGCCCGGGCCCGTGGACGCGAGGAACGGTGTCGATGACGGTCCCCGACGGTTCCCCGCCTCCCGGCGCGAGGCGCTGGCCGCGCTGCGCCGCTTCGTCGGGCACCGGCTCGCCGGCTTCGGGCCGTACGAGGACGCGATGCTTGCGCGGGACCCGGTGATGAGCCACAGCCTGCTGTCGTCCTCGCTCGACCTCGGTCTGCTGGACCGGCGGAGTGCGTGGAGCGGGCCGAGGGCGCGTGGCGGGCGGGGCTGGGACCCGGAGGCGGTGACGGACTGGTTCCACCACTGCTTCACCGACGGCGACGACTGGGTGATGGTCCCCGACGTCGTCGGCATGTCGCAGTACGCCGACGGCGGGCGCACGACGACCGAGCCGCACACCTCCGGCGGCTCCTACGTGAACCGGACGAGCGATCCGTGCGGCGGGTGCGCCTACCGGCCCGGTGACCGGGCCTGTCCGTACACCGCCGGGTACCGGACCTTCCTGCACCGGCACCGGTCCCGCCTGGAGGGCAATCCGCGGATGGCGCAGCCGGTCGCCGGCCCGGACCGGCTGCGGACCTTCAGGAGGTGCTGCGCCGCGAGCGGCAGCGGGGTGACGGCCCGCCCCGACCGGGCCCCGCGACGCCGCCCCCGCCGACCGGACGCACGGGGGCTCCCTCGCCTCGCCCGGTGCATGCGGGGGTCAGCGGGGTCGCCCCCGTACGGCGGTGACCGAGGCGGTGGTGGCCGTCTCCGACCGCCCGGGCTTCGCGTTCGTGCGCCGGGCCGCGCCGGTCCTGCGCCCGCTGATGCGGACCGCGGCGGCCCGGCTGTGGCGCGACGACCTGGCCTACGCCGAACGGCGCCGGCTGCTGCGTTCGACGGGCCGGTTCCCCGGCTGACACCGGCCGGCGCCTCGACGATGCACCGCCGCGTCCGGCAGTGGAGACTTTGTGGGAGAGCACCAGTGCCTCTCCCCATTCTGTCGAGGAGTGATCGCCATGACAGAGCCGTCGGCCCCTGCGCTCACCATCGTCCGCCCCGGCGAGGGCACCGAGGGCTTCCTCGGCCCCATCGGGGTCGCCTTCAAGCTGTGGGGGGACGACACCGGCGGTGCGGTCTCCGTCGTCGAGCACCCCTTCCCCGTCGGGGCACTGGTACCTCCGCACCTGCACACCCGCGAGGACGAGTACTCGATCGTCACCGAGGGCGAGATCGGGTTCCGTTCGGGCGAGCGTGAAACCGTCCTCGGCGCGGGCGGCTACATCACCAAGCCGCGCGGGGAACTCCACACGATGTGGAACGCCGGCCCCGTCCCCGCCCGGATGATCGAAATCATCAGTCCGGCCGGGTTCGAGCACTTCTTCCGCGAGCTGAGCGAGATGCTCGCCGACGGACGGCCCCCGGCCGAGGACGCGCTGGCGGCGCTCGCCGCCAAGTACGGGCTGGAATTCGGGCGGCCGGACTGGCTGCCCGACATCATCTCCCGGTTCGGTCTGACGCCCCCTCCCGGATTCTGACCGGGTCGGGGCCCCACCGGACCGAAGGTGCGTTTCGGGGTGCTCACCTGGCGTGTCACCGGCACGGGTGCGCCGCCGTGCGGCATGTTCATGGGGCGGTCGGCAAGTGACGAACGACGTGAGCGAGCCCCACGTGGAGGTGCCCGATGGGTCCGAGTGGCGTCGGGCAGGGGCAGCCGGACCGGCCGGGGCCGGCTCGTCCGGCGTTCTGGCGGAGTCCGCTGCGCGGTCCCTGGCTGACCTCGGTGTTCGGGCTGGTCCTGCTGTTGGGGATCACGGTGCTCTTCGTGACGGGTCTGCTGTCGTACGCGGCGTACAACCCCGATCTCGCGGCGGTCAACGACCAGACGCCGAACAAGGGATGGCTCGGCTTCTACCTGTTCTCGTGGCCGACGTCTCCGTACTGGCTCTACCGGCTCACCCAGGGCGTCCACGTAACGCTGGGAATCGTCCTCGTGCCCGTCCTGCTGGCGAAGCTGTGGTCCGTCATCCCGAAGCTGTTCGAGTGGCCGCCGGTCCGCTCGGTCAGCCACGCCCTGGAGCGGCTGTCGCTGCTCCTGCTGGTCGGCGGCGCCGGCTTCGAGTTCGTCACCGGCATCCTCAACGTCCAGCTCCACTACATCTTCCCCGGCTCCTTCTACACCCTGCACTTCTACGGGGCCTGGGTGTTCATCGGCGCGTTCGTCGTGCACGTGGCCTTCCGGCTGCCCAGGGCCCTGCAGGCCGTACGGCCACGGTCCGCAGGGCCCGCGGCGGGTACCGGGGAAGCGCTCGGGCTGGTCTCGCCGCGCCCCGCGCCGCCGACCATCTCCCGCCGCGGCGCCCTGGCCATGGTGGGACTCGGGTCGGTCGCGCTGCTGGTCGTCACGGCGGGGCAGAGCATCGGCGGATGGTGGCGGCGGACCGCACTGCTGGCCCCGCACGGCCGGGATCCGGGGTCGGGCCCGAACGGGTTCCAGATCAACAAGACCGCCGCGTCGGTCGGCATCCGGCCCAGCGACGTCGGTCCTGCCTGGCGGCTGACCGTACGGGGCCCGGGGCGTCAGGTCGACCTGACGTACGAGCAGCTCCTGGCCATGACGCAGCACGAGTCGGACCTGCCCATCGCCTGTGTGGAGGGCTGGTCGACCCCCGACCAGCGGTGGGGCGGGGTCCGGCTCACCGATCTGGCCGCCCTCGTCGGGCTCGGTGTGAACACGCCCCGGGTCCTCGTCGAATCGGTGCAGCGCGGCGGCTCGTTCAGCTCGGCCGTGCTCAGCGACGCCCAGGTCCGTGACAGCCGCTCGCTGCTGGCCGTGCGCGTCAACGGGGCGGTCCTCTCCGCCGACCACGGCTACCCGGCGCGGGCCATCATCGCGGGGGCTCCGGGGGTCCACAACACCAAATGGGTCACCCGCCTCACCTTCGGGGAGCCCGTATGAGCGCCCCGACCGGGTTCCGGCGCCGCTACGGCGCGTCCCCGCTGCACCTGCTGCTCGTACTGGCCTCTTTCGCCCTTGCCGTGTACGCCGGTCTGCGCCTGTTCCAGGGGGACACGCTCGGAGTGGCCGTGTGGTTCGTCGGAGCGGCCCTCCTCCACGATCTGGTCCTGCTGCCCCTGTACTCGGTGACCGACCGGGCAGCGCAGGCGCTGTTCACCCGGGGACCTGGCCCCACACCGCCCGTGCCACGGGTGAGCGTGAACCACGTCCGCGTACCCGCGTTCGTCTCCGGTGTCCTGCTGCTCGTCTGGTGGCCGCTGGTCTTCCGCCGGGTCGGGCACTACACGGCCGCGACCGCCCTTCCGGCGGACGGGTTCCTCGGCCGCTGGCTGCTCATCACAGCGGCGCTGTTCGCAGCGTCGGCGGTGGTCCTGGTCGTACGGACCCTGCGTTGGAGCCGGGCCCAGCGGCAAACGCGCGACGCGGCGAAGTGACGTCCCTTCACGAGCCGTGGTCTCCCGTGTCCGCCACGCCCCGTGGGATTCGGCGCACCCGTATGACGGAAGTCTTACGTGCACGCGTGGGAGACCCTGCGGGGGCCGCGCACTGCGTAGCGTCCTCGGCATGCGCGTACTCGTCACCGGAGGGGCCGGGTTCATCGGCTCCCACATCGTCTCCGCCCTCACGGCCCGCGGGCACGAGCCCGTCGTCCTCGACGCCCTGCTGCCCGCCGCCCACCCCGGCACGCCGCCGCTGCCCGACGCCGGTTTCGTGCGCGCCGACGTACGGGACGCCGCCGCGGTCCGGGCCGCGCTCCGCGGAATCGACGCGGTGTGCCACCAGGCGGCCATGGTCGGCCTCGGCAAGGACTTCGCGGACGCCCCGGACTACGTCGGCTGCAACGATCTCGGGACGGCGGTGCTGCTGGCCGAGATGGCGACGGCCGGGGTGCGGGAGCTCGTGCTCGCCGGATCGATGGTGGTCTACGGGGAGGGCCGCTACACCTGCGAACGGCACGGAACGGTACGCCCCGGGCCGCGCCGGACCGAGGACCTGACTGCGGGCCGGTTCGAACCCCGCTGCCCCGACTGCGGAGCCGAACTCGCGCCGGGCCTGGTCGGCGAGGACGCCCCGACGGATCCGCGGAACGTGTACGCGACGACGAAGCTGGCCCAGGAGCACCTCGCGGCGAGCTGGGCCCGGTGCGTGGAGGGCCGGGCGGTGTCGCTGCGCTACCACAACGTGTACGGGCCCGGCATGCCGCGCGACACCCCGTACGCCGGGGTGGCCTCCTTCTTCCGCTCCTCGCTCGCCCGCGGCGAGGCGCCCCGGGTCTTCGAGGACGGCGCGCAGCGAAGGGACTTCGTCCACGTCGCGGACGTGGCCGCGGCCAATGCGGTGGCGCTGGAGGCGGTCGGTGCCCGGCGGGCGGGCGCGCTCGCCGTGTACAACACCGGCAGCGGGGAGCCCCACACGGTCGGTGAGATGGCCACCGCGCTGGCCACGGCGCACGGCGGACCCGCCCCGGTGGTGACGGGCGAGTTCCGCCTCGGCGACGTACGGCACATCACCGCCGACTCGGCCCGGCTGCGCACTGAGCTGGGCTGGCGTCCGGCGGTCGGCTTCGCCGACGGCATGGCCGGGTTCGCGCGGGCCGGCCAGCGCGAGTCGGCCGGTGTGACCGGCTGATCGCGCCGGCCCGGGGATCAGGCGGCGGCGAGCGAGACCTCGGTCGCCTTGATCAGGGCGACGACCGAGGAGCCGGCGGCCAGGCCGAGCTCGTTCGCGGCGTCGGCGGTGATCGCGGCCGTCAGGCCGCCGCCGTTCACGTCGACCTTCACGGAGGCCATCGCCGGGCCGGCGGCCACGTCGACGACCGTGCCGGGGATCTGGTTGCGGATGGACACGCCCTGGACGGCGGCGGTGGCGAGGGAGACCTCGGTGGCCTTCACCAGGGCCTTGACCGCGGTGCCCTCGGCCAGGCCCAGCTCCTTGGCGGCGTCGGTGGTGATGGCCGCCGTGATGTCCTGACCGCCCGCCAGACGCACCTTCACCGAGGACATGGCCTCGCCGGCCGTGATCGAGGTGACGATGCCGGCGATCTGGTTGCGGATGGACAGGCTCATGAAAACCACGCCTCACTGAAGAAGAAAACGAAGAAGAAAACGAGGGACGAAACATTCGGGTCGGATGTGACCTGCATTACGACCGACATTACAGAGCCGGGAAACCCTCCCGAAGGCGCCCCGTCTCATTCGCCAGCCGAACAGCCGCATCCTCCTGGCTTGTTCCGGAAGGCCCCACAGCCTGGGATTCCCGGGCCTCACACCCCACCGACCTGGCACTTTCACCTTGCGGGCACGACGGGCCGCCATGCGGCACCCACAGCGAGGCAAATCAGCAGATGCAAGGGCCACAGGTACTCTTGCATCGCAAAATCCCAGCGGGTTCCCCCGGTATTCCCGAAATTGCGGGAGGGGGTATTTCATGTTGCGACGAAAGAGAGAATCCGCCATGGCCGTCCGCCCCACCGAGTTCCTCCGCCGCCATCGCGTCGCGGTCGCCGCCGTGACCGGGGCGCTGCTCCTTCCCGCCCTCGGGGCCTGCGGCGGCAGTGACACCTCCTCCGGTCCCGCCTCGCCGTCCGCGGCGGCATCGGCGTCGCCGACGGGACGGGCGCCCGCCGCGAACCTGACCGTGCTGGGGGCGGCCTCCCTCACGGACGTCTTCAAGCAGGCGGGCGCCGCCTACGAGAAGGAGCACCCGGGGACGAAGGTGACCTTCGCCGGTTCGCAGGAGCTGGCCTCCCAGGTCAAGCAGGGCGCTCCCGCCGACGCCCTCGTGACCGCCGACACGAAGACGATGGACGGGCTGAAGGGCGAGACGAACGATCCGACGGTCATCGCGAGGAACCGGCTGGTCATCGCCACCGCACCCGGCAACCCGCACAAGATCGGCTCGCTCAAGGACCTGGCCGACTCCAAGATCAAGGTGGTGCTGGCCGCCCCCGAGGTCCCGGCCGGCCGCTACAGCAAGGAGGTCCTCGACCAGCAGGGCATCACCGTCACCCCCGTCTCGCAGGAGCCCAACGTACGGGCGGCCCTGTCCAAGGTGGAGCTCGGCGAGGCGGATGCCGCGCTCGTCTACAAGACCGACGCCGCGTCCGCGCAGGGCAAGGTCGATGCCGTGGAGATCCCCGACGACCAGAACGCCATCGCCTCCTACCCGGCCGCCACCCTCAAGTCCACGAAGAACGCCGCCGCCGCGGCCGCGTTCGTGAAGTGGCTGTCCTCGCCGCAGGCGCAGCAGATCCTCCGGCAGGCCGGCTTCCAGCAGCCCTGACCCTGCCCCGCCCCCGCCCCCGCCCTGCCACGCCCCTCTCCACGACCCGGACGTGTCGATGACCCGCCGTGCCTCCCGGCCCCGCCCGCCCCTCGCCCTGGTGCTCCCCGCGCTCCTGGCGGTCGCGTTCCTGATGGTCCCGCTCGTGGGGATCCTCGTACGCACCGAATGGGGAGAGCTCGGCGCGCACCTGACGTCGCCGGGCTCGCTGGAGGCGCTGCGGCTGTCGCTGGTGGTCTCGTTCTGGGCGCTGGGGATCTCGTTGCTGCTGGGGGTGCCGCTGGCGTGGCTGCTGGCCCGCGTCGAGTTCCGGGGGAAGACGCTGGTGCGGTCGCTGGTGCTGCTGCCCATGGTGCTGCCGCCGACCGTGGGCGGTGTGGCCCTGCTGCTCGGCTTCGGGCGCCGCGGGCTGCTGGGCCCGTTCCTGGACGAGGCGTTCGGGATCACCCTGCCGTTCCACACCTCGGGGGCGGTCGTGGCGGCCACCTTCGTGGCGATGCCCTTCCTCGTCATCAGCCTGGAGGGCGCACTCGGCGGACTGCGGCCCGGCTACGAGGAGACCGCGGCGTCACTCGGCGCCTCCCCCGTACGGGTGTTCCTCACCGTCACCGTGCCCATGGTCGCCCCCGGCCTGATCGCGGGGGCGGCGCTGACCTGGGCGCGCGCGCTGGGCGAGTTCGGTGCCACGATCACCTTCGCCGGGAACCTGCCCGGCGTCACACAGACCCTGCCGCTCCAGGTGTACCTGCTGCTGCAGGACTCCCCCGAGGCCGCCACCTCCCTCTCGCTCCTGCTGCTCGTCATCGCCATGGCGGTCCTCGTCGCGCTGCGCGGCAGGTGGACGTCCGGGCACGCCGTCCGGGTGGCCCACCACACCGCCCCGACCGAGGACCCCGTCGTCGACGCACCGGAGCCCGAGGCGGGGGCGGTCCCCGCTCCGGAGGGGCGGTGGGCGCTGCACGCCGAGGTCACCGGATTCAACGAGCTCACCCTCGACGCCGCACCGGGCACCACCATCGCCGTCGTCGGCGAGAACGGGGCCGGCAAGACCACCCTGCTGCGCGCCCTCCTCGGCCTCACCCCGCGCGCCCACGCCGAACTCCGGCTCGGCACCGAGGACCTGA
>NZ_JBHYVA010000042.1:0-24371 GCF_042750055.1 Streptomyces sp. NPDC059456 | reverse complement strand
GCGCCGGCGCCCAGCGCGGCGGCGCGGCCGCCCCCCGGCCGGGCGGGCGCGGCCCCCGAGCCGGGCTGGGACCACGAATTCCTCGGCCGCGTGCTCGGGCAGCCCGGGGTATCCCGCCAGTGCCTCGGCCAGTTCGGCGCGCAGGAGCGGGAACAGCCCGGGGAGTTCCGCGACGCCGCCTCCGATCACGATCCGCTGGGGCGCGGTCGTGTAGACGATGTTGCGCAGCCCCGCGGCGAGGTAGGCGGCTTCCAGCCGCAGCGCCTGGCGCAGGGTTTCGCCCGTCAGAGCTTCGGCCGGGGTTCCCCACCGGGCGGCCATTGCCTCGCCGCCCGCCAGTCCCTCCCAGCAGTCGCCGTGGAAGGGGCAGGTTCCGGGGAAGGCGTCGCCCGCGATCCGGGGCACCGCGAGGTGGCCCATCTCGGTGTGGACCAAGCCGCTGACCACCTTGCCGCCGATCACCGCGCCGCCGCCGATGCCGGTGCCGACGGTGAGGTAGACGTACGTCTCCAGGCCGCGTGCCGCTCCCCAGCGGCCTTCGCCGAGGGCCGCGCCGTTGACGTCGGTGTCGATGCTCACCGGCACGCCGAGCGCAGTGGCGACCGGACCGGCGACGTCCACCCCGGACCAGCCGGGTTTCGGGGTGGCGGCGAGATGGCCGAACTTCGCGTGGCCCGGGCGCAGTTCGAGGGGACCGAAGGAGGCGATGCCGATCGCGTCCAGCGGTCCGGTCGCGGTGGCCGTCTCCTGGAAGAAGGCGATGGCCCGGGCCAGGGTGGGGCCCGGTTCGCCGGTCGGGAACCGTATCTCCGCCTCGATCCGGTCGGGGGCCGAGCCGACCAGGCAGACGAACTTGGTCCCGCCGGACTCGATCGCCCCGAGCCGCAGCGCGCTCACGCGCCCACCGGCCATCCGTCGGCGCCGACCGGGCCCGCATGCGATCGGATGACGACCTTGAGCGCGTCGTAGCGCGGTGGATGCCCGGTGTCGACGCCTCCGTCACCCCGGGTGAGACCGCCGAGCGCGGCGAAGGCCTCGGCGTAGCGTTCGAGCGGGAACTCGTGCGTCACCAGCCGCTCCAGGACCGGTGCGGTGCCGGGGCCGGGTCGTTGGCGGCCACCGAGTTCGGCGGCCAGGTCCACGGCGACCGGGAAGACGTCGGCCCGGTAGTCCCCGGCGCCGATCAGCCGGATCCCCCGGTTGGTGAGCCGGAGCGGGCGCAGCGGCACGGTGTAGGTGTCGTCGAAGCCCATCACCACGATCCGGCCGCCGTCGTCGATCAGCCGTAGCGCCGAGTCGAGGCCGGTGCCGGTGGTGTCGAAGACGACGGAGGGACGCTCGCCGCCCGAGGCCTTCACCACGGCTTCGGCCGAGTCCGTTTCGGCCACGTCCACCACGCGCGTGAACTGTTCGCGGGCCCGCTCCAGTCGGTAGCCGTCCGGTTCGGCGACGGTGACCCGGCGCGCCTGGCGGGCAGCGACCAGTGCGGTCAGTATTCCGATCGGGCCCGCGCCGAGAACCACCACGGTGTCGTCGAAGGTGACGGAAGCGGCCTCGACGTTGTTCAGGACACAGGCGAGCGGCTCTATCAGGACCGCGCTGCGGAAGGGCAGCCCGGCGGGGATCCGTTCGATGAAACGTTCCGGCAGGGTCACGGCCTCCGCGTACGTGCCGTCCCGGTCGACGCCGACCTCGGTCCCGGCCTTGTGACGGCAGAAGTTGGTCGCGCCCCGGCGGCAGGGAACGCACCACCCGCAGTACAGAGTGGGGTTGACCACCACACGGTCACCCACGCCGACCGAACGCACCCGCGGCCCCGTCTCCCGCACCACACCCACCGACTCGTGGCCGAGCACCACGCCCGGCCGGGCCGGGAACCGCCCGAGCAGGATCTTGCGGTCCGTTCCACAGACCCCTGTACCGACGATCTCCACCACGACGTCGTCATCGGTCATGAGTTGGGCGGCGGGCCGGTCCTGCAGTTCGGCGGAGCCGGGACCCAGATACACGAGAGCGCGCACGAGACCTCCCCATCGGTGTACGGGAGGGCGACGCTAGCGCAGCCGGACACGCCCAGATACGACGCCTCTGAGCCACTCCGCGTTCGCGGCTGGCGGGCCCGAGCCCAGCGGCTTCCGAATCGGCAGGCATGTCGGCTGCTCAGGGCCTCGTGCACGGTCCGTCCGGATTCGGGAATCCGGCCGTCTTGATTGTCTTTTCTGAGCTCCTCCCGGATATCCCGCACGTGCCTGGTGCCGACGTTGATCTCGGCGTCGCCCCACGCGTGGAGGCCGCTCCGATCATCCGTCGCTGGACCACCCGCCTCCACGCGACGAATCCGATGCGTCGTTCACGTGCGCCTGTGAACCGCGTGAGAACCCGTCCGACCTGGTCCTCGGAGTCGGCCGATACACGATCCCGGAAGGCCTTGAGGCCAAGGGTTACCCGGATGCGGGCCGGGAGGGGGACGTCGCGGTGGTCGGTGGGCTTGCGGTGCCTGAGGCGGCCGTACGTCTTGGTGGTCTGGTTGACCTGCTCGGTGATGCGGTAGACGTCGCTCGCGACGAGGTTGTCGAGGCTGACGGCGAACGCCTCGCCGTGGCGCATGCCTCAGTCGCTCATCAGGTCGGCGATCAGGAGACCGGTCGTCGCCGGCGGTGCGTATGCCGCGGAGCTGGGCGGGGGAGGGGATCACCGCGCGCTCGGGGTCGTACTGCGGGGGCTTCACGCCCAGGACGGGGTCCTCGGTGTAGATGCCGAGACGGTAGGCGTCCAGGAGGACGGACTTGATGCTCATCCGGCGGCTGCCGAGGGTGGGGAGGATGTGGTGCTCGAGCAGGGACTCCAGAGTGCGGAGCGAGGACTCGGCGAGGTCGCGCCGGCCGGCCTTCCACTCCGCCGTGTACTCGCGGAACTGCATCGCGCCGTACTTCTGGATGCGCTCGGCCTTGCTCCGGTTCCGGGGAGCGGCCCGCTTCTCCTGGCAGACCGTCGTGAGGCGGTCGATTGGCCTTGTCCTGGGTGGGGAAGCCGGCCTCCTCGTTCTGCTTCCCGGCCGCGTTGCGCTGACCCTTTGCTGACGCCGGAGGGTCCATCACGTTCCTGACCTGCACGAAGAATGACGGGAACCCGCTTCGGCGAGGTCAAGGGCTGTGACGGCTCCCCGATTCCGGCCCCGGAGCTCCCGCCTACCCACCTGAAACCCCGTGGCAGAGTCGCGCGGAGACCGTTCTGGTGGGGCGCGCTGACACGGACACTCGCCACGCCGGGCGGCGCTGAGGTCACCGGATCTCAGTCGAAGATTGCGTACAGGTCCCTCATCAGGGCGGCGGCACCGCCCGGCGAAGCCTCCGGTGGTTCCATGGTGCCCGGATGGCTGACGCCGACGTAACGCGCAGGGGTCAGCGCGTACCCGTGCCCGCGCACGTCCGTCATATCCGCGGAGAAACAGAAGCCGGGTTCGTCCTCGTAGGTGAGGCCCGCGGCCTTCGCCGATGCCGTGCCGCGCCACGCGTGGTAGACGCCTGCGATTTTCGCCAGGTCCGCCTCCGTGAGCGCCCGCTCCGCGCGGTCGACCATCTCACCCATCGCGCGGGCGTCTATGAACAGGATCTCTCCACGCCTGTCCTCCAGACCCTTCGTCCCCTGTGACGACTTGTCCTTCGCCAGGATCCACAGGGACGCCGGGATCTGCGTCGTACGGAACAGCTGCGACGGCAGCGCCACCATGCACGCCACCAGGTCAGCTTCCACCAACGCCTGGCGGATCTCACCCTCGCCGCTCGACCGGGAGCTCATCGAGCCATTCGCCAGGACGACGCCGGCCGTGCCCCGCTCGCCCAGCTTGGAGACCATGTGCTGGAGCCAGGCGTAGTTGGCGTTGCTCTTCGGCGGGACGCCGTACTGCCAGCGGGCGTCGCTCTCGTCCCTCGCCCAGTCCGTGATGCTGAAGGGCGGGTTGGCCATGACGAAGTCGGCTTTGAGGTCCGGGTGCTTATCGTCGGCGAAGGTGTCGCCCCAGCGGGCCGCCAGGTTGCCGTCGATGCCGTGGATGGCGAGGTTCATCTTCGCCAGGCGCCAGGTGCGCTCGTTGAGTTCCTGACCGTAGACGGCGATGTCGGCCTTGTGGCCTCGGCCCCGGTGCGCCCGGATGAACTTGCTCGCCTGGACGAACATGCCGCCCGAGCCGCACGCCGGGTCGTACACGCGTCCGCCGTACGGCTCCAGGATCTCCACGATCAGCCGGACCACCGACTGCGGGGTGTAGAACTCGCCGCCCCGCTTGCCCTCCGCGCGCGCGAAGTTGCCGAGGAAGTACTCGTACACCTCGACCAGCACGTCCTGCGCCGGCCTGTCCTCGGTGCCGCCGAAACGCGCGTCGCTGATGAGGCCGACGAGTTCCGCCAGGCGCTTCTGGTCGACGTCGTCACGATTGAAGATCTTCGGGAGGGCGCCGGTCAGGGCCGCGTTCTCCCGCATGACCGCGTCCATCGCCCGGTCGAGGAGCTCGCCGACGCCCTGGCTCTTGGCGTTGGCCGCGATCCAGGACCAGCGGGCGGTCTCTGGGACCCAGAAGACGTGGGCGCCGGTGTACTCGTCGCGGTCCTCCAGGAAGCCGCCGATCTGGTCCTCGGAGATGCCGTCCTCGGTGAGCTCCTTGGCCAGCTCGGTGCGGCGCTCATCGAAGGCGTCGGAGACGTACTTCAGGAAGATCAGGCCGAGGACGAATTCCTTGTACTGCGCGGCGTCCATGGAGCCGCGCAGCTTGTCGGCGGCCTTCCACAGGACGGCCTGGATCTCCATGGGCGTGGAGTGGCTCAACGTCTCCTCCTGCTTGCGGACTTCTTCTTGCGCGGGGGCATGAGGTGGACGCCTCCTTCCGTGACCGATTGTCCATGACCAAGGTTTGAAGTGCCTCGCGAGCGCTGTAACGTACCAGTGACTTACTGTTTTCCTGTTGTCTTGAACCGGGGGCGGGCGAAGGTGTCGACGATTGGTCTGGCCGCGGCCATCGAGGAGCTGCGGCAGGAGCTGTACGAGGCGCAGCGGCTCGGCATCAAGCAGCAGTTCGCCTTCGGCGTCGAAGAGGCCGAGCTGCAACTCCAGCTCGAACTACGGGAGTCCGTCAAGGGCAACGGAAAGCTCACCTTCGGCGTGGTCACCGTTGGCGCGGGCGGCGAGCGTTCCACCGTGCGCACCCACAAGCTGACGCTGAAGCTGTCGGTCAAGGATCGGGCCATCGGCGGCGCGCGCCCCGAGATCAGTGACGACGAAACCGGGTCGTGGGACGAGGAGTGACGTGGATCCGGCCAGACTGGCGCTGATCCGCAGCGGCACGGACCAAGAACGTCGAGGCATCGGCTCCGGCTACCTGATCGCTCCACGGCTCGTGCTGACCGCCCATCATGTGCTGCAGGACCGCGACACGGGAGGGTACTGGCCGGTCATCACCGTGCGCATTGGTCACCCCCGAACCGGTGATACGACACAGGTGGCCGCCGACCTGCTGTGGGCCCATCCGGACGGCCTTGACGTCGCGTTGCTGTGCATCGACCGCGAGATCGACCTGCCGGGCTCAGTCAGCTGGGGACTTCCCGCTGGTACGGCGCCGTTGGTGTACGAGGGACTCGGCTACCCCTGGGCCTCCCAGGGGCACACACGGGAGCCGGAGCACCTACGCGGCATTCTGCCGGTGCTGTCCGGAGGAAACGACCGCTATGTCCTCGACCAGGACCATGCCCCCGTTCCTCGTGCCGACGGCGGAAATGCCTGGGGCGGGGCCTCGGGGACGGGAGTGTTCTGCGGCAGCCACCTTGTCGGAGTCGTGACTCAGCAGGCCCACCGCTACGGAGCGCGTCGACTGATCGCCCTGCCCGTGTCCTCCTTCGCCCGGGACGGCGGCTTCGTATCCCACATCACGGAGCACACGGGCCAGTCTCCCGAACTGAGCGCGATCGGCACATCCCTGCCCAAGGCGGCGCCTGTCGCCGAGCGGACGCCGGCCGAGCGTGAACTGGAGCAGCTGCTCACGCCGTTGTTCCCGTACCCCGGCGCGCGCGTCGATCACGCTCAGGCCTTGGCCCGCGAACTTGGTTATGAGACCGCGGGCTTCGAACCCACCGGCGCGGACCTCGTGGCGCTCCTCATGAGGCATCGCCGTGCGCTCGCGTCGCTCGGCGAAGCCCTCGCAGGCGGCGCGCAGGCGGCGGTCCGCACCGCCTTGACCCACTTGTTCTCACGGGCCAGGGCACTGGACTGCGGGGCGCTGCTCTCAACGAACGAGTACGAATCCCTGCTTGGGCTGCTGCGGCGGGTCTGCGGGGAGCAGCCGGCGCTGCTGCCCCAGGCGGCCGGCGAGGCGCTGCGGTACGTCGTTCTTCCCGAAGCCCTCACCCGGCCGCAGCTCGGCGAGGACGACCTGTGCGACGTGATCGAGGGGCTGGAGGAACTGGGCGACAGCGGAAGCGTGCCCGAGGGCACTCCACCGGTGCCGGCGCTGCTGAGGCTCGTGGAGTACGTGGCGGCCGCCGCGGGTGACGGGCTGGCCGATGACCTGTGCGCGTGGTCGGAGACGACCGCCCGGCGGCTCGGCATTCGTGCCGGGGCCCTGGACGAGCGGCGCGCGGACGCTGCCCGGTGGGCGAAGCGCCCGGCGTCGCCGGTGTCGCGAGTGGTGATGGAGCTGGAACACGACGGTGCCGAGGGGGGCGACCGCTACCGGTGCCGGATCCTGCTCGTCCGCGACGACGGCTCGTACCGCGTACTCAAGGAGGCGGGGTCCGTGTCCAAAACCCCGCGGGAGGCAGCGAGCAGCCTGAGCGAGGCGGTCTTTGCCGCGAGCCAGGAGCCGGGGCAGGGCGATCACGTGCCGTGGGTGACCGTCGTGGTCGACCGAGCGGGACTCCACTTGGCCGTTGACGAATGGGAGCCCGGAGCGCATGACGACATCGTTCCTGCCTGGCCGATCGGAGCGGAGTACCGCGTCTCCCTGAGCTGCCCGGAGCTCAGCGACCAGATGCAGCAACGCGAAGGCGATCAGGAGCGCCGGTGGAACAAGGGACGGGCGTCGGTGCTCGTCACCAGCCAGACGTCCAGCGACGCCAGGCAGCTCGTGCACGCGCTGAAGACCACGCACCGCAACACCGCGCGGGTGGTCCTCCACGGCCCCGCCGACGAGCGTTGGCTGCTGACCTGTCTCGCCCTGGGCGTCCCGGTCGTACTCTGGGACCGCGACGCCGTCGGTCACGAGGACGCCGGAAGACTGGAGAGCCTGGCTCCCGCCGGCGACCTGGAGGGGCTGCCCGAGCGGGTCCGGGAGTTTCGAAGCGACTCGGCGGCGGCTTGCCCGACGGAGCGGCGGGCCCGGCCCTCCCTGGTGTGGGAGCCGGAAGGCCGTCCCCCACGGACCGAGGCGCTTCAACTGAGGGACCCCTGGAGAGGAACGCACGCGTCATGACCACCTCAGAGCCCCTGGCCGGTACGAGTCCTCGGCATCCGCCCTCCGACGGCGGAGGCGACGACTGGCGGCTCTTCCGGGGGGACGGCGAACGCCGTGAGAAGCCGTTCCCCGCGGCGCCACCGTGGCGCCGGTTCGACCGGCAGGAGTCGCCGAGCGGAGCCAAGGCTCCTCACCCGCGCCTCTATCTCATCGGTCCCGATGAGGCCGACGTCGTGAACGCAGCGCTGCACCTGCGCCGGCCCCTCCTGGTCACCGGCCAGCCCGGCACGGGCAAGTCCTCTCTGGCTCATGCCGTCGCCCACGAGCTCGCGCTCGGGCGCGTCCTCCAGTGGCCGGTGAACAGCCGCTCCACCCTGCAGGACGCCCTCTACCAGTACGACGCCGTCGGCCGGCTGCGCGAGGCCACCTTGCGCCGCGACGCGGATGGCGCGGGTGGCGCGGAACCAGACATCGGCCAGTACATCCGGCTCGGCCCTCTGGGCACCGCTCTCGTGCCCCGGGAACGCCCCCGCGTCCTGCTCATCGACGAGCTGGACAAGGGAGATGTCGACCTGCCCAACGACCTGCTGACCGTTTTCGAGGAGGGTGAGTTCGCCATCCCCGAGCTCACCCGGCTTCCCGAGGGCCGCGCGGCAGTGCACGTGGAGACCGACGACCCGGACGATCCCGCGCCGGTGACACGCGGCCGCGTCCGCTGCCGAGAGTTCCCGGTCGTGATCATCACCAGCAACGGCGAACGCGACTTCCCGCCCGCCTTCCTCAGGCGCTGCGTCCGCCTCGACCTCCCCGAGCCAAACGAGCGGCGACTGCGGGAGATCGTTGCCGTGCACCTTGGATCCGATGCCCTGGACGACGTGGACGACCTGCTGCGGGAGTTCCTGGAGCGCCGCGCCGCCGGTGAACTCGCCACCGACCAGCTGCTCAACGCCGTATTCCTCCGCAAGGGCGGCGTGGATCTCGACGCGCCCTCGCTCCTGAGGGCCGTCCTGCACCAGCTCGGCGGCGCAGTGTGACACCGTGATCGCGCGTGTGACGAAGGTCCTGGCCGAGAGCGGGGCGGAGCTCTCGCAGGAGGAACTCCTCGATGCCCTGTGGCTCGCGAGGAAGCTGCCCCGGGGCGCCGGGTCACTGGCTCGCGCTGCCGGCGTGCCCACGGCACACCCGGAGCGGCCCGGCACGCCGCACCGCGACGGACTGTCGTCGTCGGCGGCCGAGAACGCGGAGCTCGCCGGTACGGCCGACGAACCGGCGGGCACCGAGGGCACGGAGTCCGAGTCCGCGCGGCCACTCCTGGCCGCCGCACAGGGCCCCGCACACGAGGACGCGGAAGCGCACGCGATGGCGACCTCGTCCATGGCGACTGCCGTCCGCACCCCGGACACCGGCCTCATCGCCGCCGGGCAGCTTCGGCTCGGCAAGTCCCTCCGACCGTTGCGACAGCGTTTCCCCGACCAGCGCCGCCAGGAACTCGACGTCACGCGGACGGTTGCCGCCATCGCTGACACGGGGGTGCCCGAGACCGTCACCCGCTCGGCGCGGACCCGTTGGCTGTCCCTCGCCCTGGTGGTCGACGACGGCGTCTCCATGATCCTCTGGCAGCGCCTCGCCGCCGAGGTCCGGGCGCTGATGGAAAGCGCCGGGGCATTCCGCGACGTGCGCGTGTACGGACTCGACACTCGCCGCGCCACGCCGAGCCTACGGACCAGCCCGTATCGTCACCGCGGCCGCCTTCAGTCGCCGAAGACCCTCTGCGACCCCACGGGGAAGACTCTCGTGCTCGTCGTGAGCGATGGTGTTGGCGACGCCTGGCGGGACGGCGGGATGCGGCACGTCATGGACTTCTGGGCGCGATGCGGTCCCACCGCGATCGTCCAGGCGCTGCCGCCGCGGCTCTGGGCGAGCACCGGGATCGGTGCACGGCGGGGGCTGTACACCACCCACGGCCGCGGCGGCGCGACCCACGCCTGGCACGTCACCGACCCTGACCTGCCGCCAGACCTCGTCAGCTTCGACTCCGTACCTGTTCCGGTCCTTGAACCGACTCCTGCGGCCATCGCTGACTGGGCGCGGCTCATTGCCTCGCCCGGTGGCACCGCGTTCCTCCCGCTGTGGGAGGCTGCCCAGCCCGGCTCGGGCCGGCCCGCCGCCGACATCCGACGGAGCGACGCCGCCGAAGCGGTACTGCGATTTCGGGATGCCGCTTCCCCCGAGGCGTACCGACTCGCGGCCCATATGGCGGCGGTCGCACCCGTCACACCCCCGGTCATGCGCATGGTGCAGGCCGCCCTCGGGCATCCCACGGACCGCGGGCATCTCACAGAAGTGTTCCTGGGCGGTCTGATGCGTGAAGTCGACACCGAAGAGGAGGACTTGCTTCCCCACCACCGGAAGTTCGACTTTGCCGCCGAGGCACGCCGCATTCTGCTCAGCGCCGTCTCTCCGAAGGAACTGCTGCGCACGACCGAGGTCGTGACGCAGCGTATCGAGGCCATCGTCGGCCGCGCCCCGGCCTTCCCGGCCTGGGTCGGCCACCCGGACGGCGCGGCCGTGGTGGAGGACACCGGACGTTCCTTCGGCCGGCTGCGGGAGCAGCTGCTGACGAGACTCGGCATCCCGTCTGCGAATGCCGCCCCGGTGGTGCCTGAACCAGACCGCCTCCGGATGCCGGAGCGCCTGACCGAGGATCCGACGGATACGGGGACCACCCGGAGCGGTGGGCCCAACGTACCGGGCAAGCAGGACGCGCCATCGAACGACGATGAGCCGGGTGAGGTGCTGCCGGCCGGCTGGGTGGAGCTTCAGCCGGATGACCCGGTGCAGCTCGGCCGTTTCCGGCTCCGGGCGCGCAGTGTTCGGGGCTGGCTTCACATGGCGATGTACCTGGCCCGGGACGAGGACGGCACCGTGGTCACGGTGCGGGCGCCCGCACTCCTGCACACCGACGACCCGAGGGCCGCACTGGACCTCGTGAGCACGGAAGCAGAGTGCCTGCTGAGGATGCGGGGCGCGTACGCGCCCGCCCTGGTCGAGGCGCAAACGCAGACCGCCGAGGAACTGCCCTGGATCGCGGCGACGTGCGTCCACCGCCGTGCGGACGACCCGTCGTCGGCTCCCGCGCCCAACCTGCGGGCCATCCTGGATGAATACGGGGGATCGGTTCCCGAGGAGCTCTTCCTGCGGATCGGCTCGGGTCTGTCCGAGGCCCTCGCCCGCGCCCACGGCCTCGGGCTCGTGCACGGCGCGCTGGCACCGCGGTCCGTGCTGGTGACGGACGACGGGATCCGGCTGGTCGGCTGGGCCACGGCGACCGTGGACGGGGTCGACAGCGCGTACCGCGAGGTGCTCCCGGTCAGCGACACGTACCTTGAGGCGGGCGACGGAGGGCTGTTCCTCACGTCGCAGAGCGACATGTACGCCGCAGGAGCGCTGCTCCTGGCCCTCCTCGTCGGACGCTGGGGCGATCCGAGGTACGGAGAAGTGGGCCTCGGCCGTCTCCCCGTGCCGGGGATCGATCCGGTGCTCCACCGCATTCTCCGACGCTGCCTGGACCGCGGGCCTGCGCGCAGACCGACCGCAGTTGCTCTTGCCGAGGCGTTCGCCGCTGCGTCCGTTGCCTCCGCGACCGCCAACGCGTCGGAGGGTTTCATCAGAGGCATGTCCGAGGACATCCTGCGGATTCGGCCGCTGGCCCGGCAGGACCTGAGTACCCACGGACCGGTTCTCGGCGACCATCTGATGACGTTCTCGAACCACCTCGCACTCGTCGGCAGGAACGATGAGTCGGTGGCTGCCGTTCAGGAGGCCGTACAGGTCTACCGTGAGCTGGCTGCGGAGGACAGCCATGCATACTCCGCCGGCCTTGGAACGGCCCTGAGCAATCTGTCCGTGAGGCTGGGAGAGGACGGCCGCGTGGAGGAGAGCCTGAATGCGGTCTCCCAAGCGGAGATGTTGTACCGGCAGTTGAGTCGGCGAGACTTCGGCGTGTTCGGGCCTGGCCACGCGATGGTCTTGAACAACCTGTCCAATCGCCTGGCCGCGGTGGGTAAGGGGCGCGAGGCGCTCCGGGCGATCGACGAGGCCGTTGAGATCGACCGACAGCTGGTCGATTCGGGTCGCCAGGGCCACGGAGGTGATTTGGCGAGGAGCTTGACGAGTCTGGGCCGAAGGCTGGGAGACCTGGGACGCCACTCAGAGGCACTGCCCGTTGCGTCCGAGGCAGTTCAGATGTATCGCGTGCTTCCCGAGGGTCACGCGCGCCGGGCGCAGGACTACGCCGTGAGTCTGAACAACCTCGCGGTGCTGCTCGGTGAACTGGGGCGCCATGGCGAGGCTCTGAGCGTGGTCGACGAGAGCGCTGCAGCCCAGCGTCGGTACGGGCGCGACCTGGCAGCGGCCGCCTCCGAGATCCGTGAACAGTCTGAGCGCATCAGGACCTGGCTCGCGGACCGCGTAGCGGCGGCTCCCACGCCGTAGTCCATCCTGCCGCCGCCCCGGCCGTCGCCGTGTTGAACGCCTGAGGCGCGGGCGCACGCCGGGAGTGCGGGGGCGGGGCAGGAGAGGCACGTTCGCAGTGGGCCGTTGGTGCGGGGCTCGCGAGGCTGCCGCCCTTGCCGTGCACGAACCCCGAACCTGCGACCGGCCGGGGGCCGGTCTGCGGTGAGATGGCGTTCGTGACCCTCAGGCCGATCGTCCCGACCTCGCCCTCAGTCTGTGCTCGAACGCGATGGGAAGCCCCGCGGGTGAGCACGCAGACGCGTCGCCCCGGTTCTGAAAGGGCCGGGTGACGGATTGCCGAATCCGCATGTGGGGCCGGATGAACATACGTAGGATGCGTCGAGCCGCATGAGGGTGGGGTACTTGAGGCGGCTATGACCGTGTGCGCCTTCCGGCGCGCGGGAGCTGTCCAGAACGAGGGGGGCGCGAAACGTGCGGCTAAAGGTCGGCTTTGACCCGCTCGCGGGTGGTGTCATCGGTGGTGGCGACGGGTGCCGGGATGTCAGCGCCTGCCGGCGGGGTCGTCCGTCCCCTTCCCGCGATGCCCACGGGCACTCCACAACCCCTGCGTCACTCGCCGCTGACAGATGCCCCACCACCGCCTGACGATCTCGGGCGCCCGGCGATCGGCAGCAATGCGGTCCGACGGGTACCTGCGTATCGGAGCAGTTCTGACCGGCGCTGCTCAGCCCACGCGGCGTGCCCCGTCCCGGCCAGAGCGTCATGGTTCACGACCACGTCGGCAGCGCGATCTCTGCGGTCCGGCACCCGCCGTGCCCTCGGGTCCTACAGGGCCGTAGGTCCCGGACGGGACGTCCCCGGCCCGGCGCCTTCGTGATCAGGACGCTCCGGCGCCCCAGCGTTCATCCATCAGCCGCCGGCCGTGGGAGGCCGGGCCGCCACCCCGACGCACCTCCACACCGCACCACACAGGGAGAGCCCGCCGATGACCGACAGCGATTCCGGGATCTCCCACGCCGGCACCACCCCGGCCGGCCACCTCGCCACAACCGCGGCGGGTCACACGGACAGGATGGAGCAGCAGGTCGGGAAGGTGGCGGGTACGGAGGACTCCACACCCCTGAAGTTCCATGTCGCCGTGGCGGCTGACGCCTACCTCCAGCTCGACGACGTGGTCAGCACGCGCCGACAGGTCCCTGGGAACGGGACCGTTACGACCTCCGGTGTGGTCACCGAGGTTGTGGCCCGCCACGAGGGTGCCGCGTTCGACTCGGACGTGTTCCTCATTGCCGACGGGATCCTGCCGGCGCACGTGCAGGAGATCGCCGAGGTCACCACGACCCGCGTCGACCCCGAGTGCTACGTGCCGCCCCGTCCCGGTGAGGTGGCCATCCGGGCCACGGGGGCGGACCGGGACGCCGCGCTGTACTTCGACCGGATGGACACGCGAATCCCCGTCGGCATCGGCCGCGACGGCGAGCCGATTTACCTCAACCTCGAGTTCCTCGACGGCACTCGTGGCGCCCACGTGTCCATCTCGGGTATCTCCGGGGTGGCGACCAAGACCAGTTTTGCATTGTTCCTCCTCCACTCCCTCTTCACCTCCGGCGCGCTGGGCGGCCGAGCAGTCAACGCAAAGGCCCTGATCTTTTCCGTCAAGGGCGAGGACCTGCTGTTCATCGATCAGCCCAACGCCCGCCTCAGCGATCCGCTGCGCGCCGCCTACGGCCGACTCGGTCTGCCCGCCCGACCCTTCGTCTCCGTCGGTTTCCACGCCCCGCCGTTGCCCGGTGACATCACCGGCCGTCCCCACGTTACCGGCCGGACAAGTGGCGTCACTGCGTTCTGGTGGACCCTCGCAGAGTTCTGCGAGAGCGAGTTGCTCCCGTACGTGTTCACCGACGCCGCGGACGAGAAGAGCCAGTACACGATGGTTGTCCACCAGGTCACCGGTCGGCTGCGCCGCGAAGCCCGACCTGCCGGAAACGATGGTGCGGTTACCGTCGAGGGCACCGTCCTGCGTACGTGGGAGGAGATGATCGAGTTCATCTCCGAACGGGTCACCGACGAAGCCACCCGTCCCTTCTGGGCGGGGCCGGCCTTGGGAACCGGCACCGTGAACGCGTTCGTGCGGCGGCTGAGGTCCTCACAACGGCCGCTCACCCCCCTGCTCCGCGGGGACCTGAGCACGGTCACCGACCGGCCGGTCGCCCATTCCGTCGACACGTCGCGCCACCAGGTGACCGTTGTCGACCTGCACAACCTGCCCGAGCGCGCTCAGCGCTTCGTCGTCGGTGTCGTTCTCGCGGCGGAGACCGAACGCAAGGAGCAGGCGGGGCCGGGCGGGCTCCTCTTCACGATGATCGACGAGCTCAACAAGTATGCGCCCCGCGAAGGCTCTTCTCCGATCAAGGACGTACTGCTCGACATTGCCGAGCGCGGTCGTTCGCTCGGCATCATCCTCATCGGAGCCCAGCAGACCGCCTCTGAGGTCGAACGGCGCATCGTGTCGAACTCTTCGATCAAGATCGTCGGACGGCTTGACCCCGCGGAGGCCACCCGTCCCGAGTACGGGTTCCTGCCCAAGGGGCAGCGGCAGCGCGCCACCCTCGCACGGCCCGGCACCATGTTCGTCTCCCAGCCGGAGATCCCAGTGCCACTGGCCGTCGAGTTCCCGTTTCCGGCTTGGGCCACACGGCTCACCGAGGTCAGCGAAACCGCCTTCGCCGAACCTGCCCCCGCCAGCGGCCCGACCTCCCCCGGGAGTGCCGCCGGGGAGGTACGGCCAGGCCCGTTCGACAGACTGCCGGCGGTCGACGACGACCGATGGCTCGACGGTTTCGACGACGGCGCAATCGAAGAGCCCCCACCCTTTTGACGGCTCATCATGCGATGCCCGTCGCGTCGCCCTCCGACTCGGGCGGTCGTGGACCTCGGTGATGAAGAGTTCTCCGGAGAGGCCGGCCTGACGGCTCGCTCCGGACGTCTGCGTCTCCGGACGCCAGGAGCCTTCACTTCCCCCATCCCGCGTACCACCTGATGCCCGTCCCCCTGGCCTGCTTCGTTCCTCCGGAAGGACCGTCCCGGTGAAGTTCCTCCACACCTCAGACTGGCACGTCGGCAAGGTTCTCAAGGGCCGCAACCGGCTCGACGAACAGGCCGCCGTACTCAGCGAGATCACCCGGATTGCGCTCGGCAACGAGGTCGATGCCGTGCTCGTTGCCGGAGACGTCTACGAGCACTTCGCGCCGGGTGCCGACGCCCAGAAACTCGTCGTACGTACTCTGATGGAGCTGGCCAGGCGGAACATCGAGGTCGTCGTCATCGCCGGCAACCACGACCACGGTGCCACGTTCGAGGCGTACAAACCGTTGATGGGGGTCGCCGGCATCCACGTCTACGGCCATGCGAGGCCGGCGGACAAGGGGGGTGTCCTCACCTTTCGTGCCAAGTCCACGAACGAGCTCGTCAACGTCGCCGTCCTGCCTTTCCTCTCCCGGCGCTATGCCGTCCGCGCCGCCGAGATCATTGCGAACACTCCTGCACAGAACGTCGGTGCGTACGACCAGCTGGTCCGCGACGTCCTGGGTGGTCTGACGGCGGCGTTCACCCCGGACGCCGTCAACATCGTCATGGCGCACCTGACGTGCACCGGCGGCGCCTTCGGAGGTGGCGAACGGGACGCCCAATCGATCATGGAGTACCACGTCCCCGCCGCAGTCTTTCCCGTCGAGGCCCACTACGTGGCCCTGGGCCACCTCCACCGCCGACAGCGGATCCCGGCAGCCTGCCCGGTGCACTACAGCGGATCGCCGTACCCGGTCGACTTCGGCGAGCAGGACAATGCGCACGTGGTCTGCCTCGTCGAGGCATCCCCCGGAATTCCGGCGCGGGTCACCGATGTCCCCGTCACCGCCGGCCGTCGGCTGCGCACGGTCGAGGGGACCGTCGCGGGGCTCATCGGCGACCGAGCAGCCTATGGCGAGGACTACCTCCGGCTCGTCGTCACCCAGCCCGCGTATGCCGGCTTGCGCGACGACCTGACCGAAGCCCTGCCCAATGCCCTGGAGATCCGCATCCATCCCGACCATGCGAGCTCCGGTGCCAAGGCGGGCATCGCCGTCGACCGGCCGGCCAGGACGCCCGCGCAGCTGTTCACCGACTACTGCCACAGCGTCGGTGTCAGCGACGACCGGGTCGTGCAGCTGTTCAACGAACTGCACGACGACCTCACCCGCTCGACCGCCCGTCCCTGAGCAGCTCCCCTCGCCCCTGCTCTCCGGCACCCCAGGACCCTTCTCACGCCCGGTAAGGAACAACACCCCAGATGCGCCCCGTTCGCCTGGAACTCAACGGCTTCGCCGGTTTCCGTGTCGCCACCGTGGTGGACTTCACCGACGCCGACTACTTCGCCCTGGTCGGCACCACCGGTTCGGGAAAGTCCACCGTCCTCGACGCAATGACGTTCGCGCTGTACGGCTCGGCCTACCGTTGGGGCCGGAGCAACGCCATCTCCTACGCGCTCGCCCCCACCAGCAACCGCTGCACCGTCTCACTCACCTTCGATGTCGCGTCCCAGCGCTATCAGGTGGCCCGCGAGGTCCGCCGGGTGGGGCAGCAGGTTCAGCAGAAGGCAGTCAGCCTGGTCCGGTTCGCCGACCCCACCGCGATCGTCGTCGACCGGAACGGGCCGCAACCCGAGGTCCTGGCCGGTGAGATCAAGGAACTCAACGCCGCCGTCGAGCAGCTGCTGGGCCTGTCTTTCGACGACTTCTGCCAATGCGTCGTCCTGCCCCAGGGCGACTTCGCCCGGTTCCTCTCCGCCAACACCGCCGACCGCCAGCGGATCCTGCTGAAGCTCCTCGGCGCCGCCCATTACGAGGGCATCGGCAAGCGGGCCGGTATCCAGAGGGACGCGGCGGCCAAAGAGGTCGAGGTCCTCACCGAGCAGCTCGCCCGCTACGCAGATGCCACCCCGGAAGCCGGGGCCGACGCCCATGCGCGGGTCTCGGCACTGGAACTGATGGCCACCACCGTCGACGCACTCGTGCCCGGTGTCGACGGGGCGCGGGCCCGTGCGGTCGAAGCGGCTGCCCGTGCGGACACCCTGCGCGCCCAGGCCGAGCTGCTCGCCTCCGTCCGCGCGCCGCACGGCATCGAAGAGCTCCAGCGCGCCGCCGACGAAGCGAGAATTGCCGTCGAGCAAGCGAGCGCGGCCAGCGACGAAGCCGTCCGGTCCCTCGCCGACGCCCATGCGGCCGAACGGACCGCCCCTGAGCGTGCCGCCCTCGAACACGCCCGTGAACTCCACGCAGAGAGGACGGACCTCGTCGCGCGCCGCGAGGGAGTCGTCGCGGCTGCTGACCGTGCCGGCCGGGAACTGGACCGGTGCCAGGCGCAGTTACACGCCCGGGCAGCCGCCGTCGATGCCGCCCGCACGGACGTGACGGAGGCCCGTGGCCACCTCGAACGGGCCCGTCAGGCGCACGATGAGGTCCGGCGCAGCCGGGACCGGCTGGCCCGTGTCCGCACTCCCGAGGGGTTGCCCGTCCTGGCCCGTCGGGCGGCGGAGCTCGCCCAGCAGGCCGGTGAAGCGGAGAAGCGACTCGCCGAAGCCCACGACCGGCACGAGCAAGCGGCTTCCGCGCTCGCCGCCGCCGGCGACGGGAGGCGCCTCACCGACGCCCGCGAGGCGCTCGACCAGCTCGACCAGGCCACCGCCGACCTCGCCGCGGCCACCGGAGAACTGGGGCAGGCCGTCGAGGGTGCGGCGCGGACCGAGGCCGCGGTCACCGCTGCGCAGTCCCTCCTCGACGCCGCTGCGACCGCCGTGGAGGAGGCACGGGCGCTCGCCGGCGCGGGACAGCTGCGTCCGGCACTCCAGGTCGGCCACGCCTGCCCGGTCTGCGAGCAGAACGTCACCACACTCCCGCCGCTGCTGCCCGCTCCGGCGCTCGACGCGGCCGAGGCCGCCGTGGCCGCCGCCACCCGCGCATACGAGGAGGCGCTGTCTCGGCATCAGGAGGCAACGGCCTGGGTCACCGGCCGGCAGCGTACCGTCGACACCGTCACCGGGCGGCGCACCCTGATCGAGCAGCGCCTGGCCGGCCTGCTGTTGGATGTGCCCACAGAGACTGCGGGCACATCCCAAGCCGCCCCCGGCGCCGTCCACGGCTCCTGCGCGGGCGGCAGTTCCGGAGCCGACCGTGCCCGGCTCGACGTACTCATCGCGGCACGGGACCGGCTTGCCACCGCCGAAGGGCAGGCCCGCGCCACGGCACGGGAGGCCGGGACCGTGCACGACACCGCGCTGGCCAACGCCGGTGCGCTCCGGTTGGAGCTCGACGGGGCCCGCACCGTGCTCGACAGGCAGCTGGGCGCCCTGGCCGACCTCGAACCGCCCACCGTGGAGACGGCCCTTCCCGCCGACTCCGAACTCCGAGAGGCTCTCGGAGCACCCGCCGACCTGACGGCCGCCTGGGCCGGACTGGAAGCTTGGGCCCGCGCCGGCACCACCGTGGCGGAGGCCGACCTGTCCGCTGCCGCCGCCGTGATTGCCACCGCCGATGAGGCCCACCGGCATGCTGTCGTCCGCCTCGAATCAGCCGACCGGGCCCATGAAGAAGCACGAGCCGCGCACACCCGGACCGTGCGGGACGCAACGACCACCGACGCCGAACACACCGCCCTCACTGCCCGGCTTCGTGCGCTCGACGTGTTGCTGTCCGACGTACCCTCAGCGCAGGACATCCCCGGCCTGCTCGCTGAACGCACCCGCCTCGACGGCGCCGTAACGGCTGCCAAGGCGCGAGCCGACCACACGCGCGACGCACTCGATGAGTCGCTGGCCGTGCGGCGGCATTTCCTCACCGGAACCGAGGCCGCCCTCTCCGATCTGACGGCCGCCCGGGACAGCGTGGCAGCACTGGCCCCACCCCGCCCCGACACCGCCGACCTCGCCGCCGCCTGGGCCGACCTCGTGGACTGGGCCGCTCGTGAGGCCGCCGGCCGCAGGGCCGAAGCCGCAGGCAGGCATGCCGAAGCCAGGGCCGCGGCCGACGAGGCCGACGTGCTCCTGGACCGGCTGGAGTCGCAGCTGAGTGAACACGGTCTGGACCCGGGCAGCCTGGGTGAGGGGCCCGGCCGTGCTGCGCATGCGCCCAGGGTGGTCGCGATCGCCGTCGAACGTGCCCGCGCCGAGGCGGAGCGGATCGTACGCGACCTCGCCGAGGCCGCCTCGCTGGGGCGAAGGATCGACACCGCCCGTGCCCGGCATCAAGTGGGGCACGAACTGGCCGTGCTGATGCGATCCGAACGGTTCCCGCGGTGGCTTGCCGAGTCCGCCCTCGACACCCTGGTCGAGGGTGCCTCGGAGTCGCTCCGCCGTCTCTCGGGCGACCGTTTCGACTTGAGCCACCGCAAGGGCGAGTTCTACGTGGTCGATCACTCCGACGCCGATACGGAGCGCTCCGTCCGCACCCTGTCCGGTGGCGAGACCTTCCAGGCCAGCCTCGCGCTGGCGCTGACTCTGTCCGAACAGCTGGCCGGGCTCGGTGGCGCAACGAAATTGGAGTCCATCTTCCTCGACGAGGGGTTCGGCACACTCGACCCCGAATCCCTCGATACGGTGGCAGACACCCTGGAGACCCTCGCCCTGGGCGACCGGATGGTCGGAGTGATCACCCACGTACCCGGGCTGGCCGAACGCGTACCGGTCCGGTTCCGCGTGCACCGCGACACCCACAGCTCGGTCGTCACCCGGGAAGGAACATGACGAACACCGCGCACCCGGCCCCGGTCCGCTTCCACGTCGACGGCTGGGACCCCACGTACGGCTCCAGCGTCGAGAACGCCGAAGGCCCTGACAACGCCGCGGGGGACTCCACCGCGAGGGTTGTCCCCGACGTCGAAACCGCCACCGCCGACTGGAAGCCGGTCTCCCCCTCGTACGGCCCCACGCCCGGGGCCGTCCTGTTTGTCGACGGCGTACGCCGCGTCGAGGCCCGCATCTGGATCGAACAGCCCCCGCCGGCCGGCCTGCCGGCGGCAGCGGGCGCCGGCTCGCACCACGCCGCCGCGAATGCCGCCGGCGCCACGATGGCCCTGTGTGCCTCGTACGCCGCCGGCACCGTGTGCTGCTGCCCCGGCCACGGCGCGCACCTGCTGACGGTCGAGTCCCGGCGCGGCCTGTTCACCACCGCTCCCAATGCTGTCGACGTACCCACCACGGCCGGCACCTACCGGGCGCACGTCACCGCCGACGACATGGAGGAGAACCTGGCAGTGCTGCTCTCGTCGGCGCTCCAGGGCAGCCTCCGTGACCTGGAGGTCCTCGTGGCCGCCAACGCCCGCACGGCTCTCGACGGGCACGGCGTCACCGACGGCTCGGACCTGCTCGTCGTCGACGGCCCGCTGCGCGGCCGTACCCACCTGCCGCGCGCCCTGGGCTTCGTCAAGTCCCACCGCACCGCCTACCTACCGCCTGAACTCCACGCGATGGTTGCCCACCTCGCCCCCGGCGAACGCACCCCCGTGTTCCTCATGGGGACCTCCTGGGACCGCCATGCCTGGTACCTGCGCCTGCCGTGCACGCCCGGCCCCCCGTGGGCCGGGGTGGTTCGCCTCGAAGGCGCCGCCAACGTCCCTCGGGAAGAGGCGGTGGCCCTGGCCGACCTTTCGCAACGCGTGCTGCCGCGGTACGCCGGCTGCGAGTACAAGGACCCCCGGGCCCCGCAGAACCTCGTCCCGGTCGCCGGTCTGGAACGGGAATTGCGCCGCCGCCTGGGCAACTCGTCCCTCCTGGCCCGGGCCCTCCGCACGGCAGCGGCGGCCTGACCCCCCCGGACGCGGTGCCGATTCCGGAACCATCGACGGCCCGGGACCCGAAACGCCGGCAGGGCCTGGACCGAGCATCGCGGTCCGGGCCCTACGCCTGTGCTGCTGTGCTGCTGTGCGGTGGGTCAGGTCTGGGCGGGGTTGTCGTCCGTCTGCTCGGCGGCCTCGGCTGCGCGTGCCTTTTCGCGCATCTTGCGCACCAGCTCCGCCTTCTTGTCGGCAGCGCCCTGGCGGTCGAGGTTGCGGTGCGGGCCGTTGTTCTGCCGTTCGGCGCGGGACAGCTTCTTGCGCTGGCCGCCGCCCTGGCCCACGGGGTTGTTGATGTTCTTGCTGTCGGTCACGGGTTCTCCCGGTGGTGAGGTGAAGTGATCTGCGGAGTCATCGGTGGGGGACGGGCGGTGACGTCGAAGGACGTCAGCAGGGGCCCATCACGCCCTCACTCGTAGACCGGCCTCTGGAAGAACATGACAAAGACGGTACCCGGTTCCGCCGGCCCCGCACGCCACCCCCGTCCGCTGCGGGGCGACGGCCCTCAGACGACGTCGAATTCGTTGCCCTCGGGGTCCTGCATGGCGGTGGCGTAGAGCCCCGTGTCCGGCTCGTCCTTGATCCGCAGCACGGTGGCACCGGCTTCGACCAGCCGTTCCACCGTGGCCTTGACCCGCTGTGTGCGGACGTCCAAGGGCACGTCACGGCCCCCGCCGACCTTCAGGTCGAAGTGCCACCGGTTCTTGGCGACCTTCGGCTCCGGAACCTGCTGGAACCACACCCTCGGTCCACGTCCCGCGGGATCGACGATCGACTCCGGAACGTCTCCCGCACCGGCCGGCAGCTCCGCCTCGGGCACCCCCACCGCCGCCCAGTAGGCACGCCACGTGGCGTGACCGCCCGGCGCGGGCTCGGGGACGTAGCCCAGGGCCTCGGCCCAGAAGGCCACCATTGCCTGCGGATCGGAGCAGTCGATCGTCAGCTGCATTGTCGTCTCCATGCGGGGAGCATCCCAGACGGGTCTGACAGAAGATCCGCTTGTCACGGCAGGCCCGGGTGCCGGCAGCCCGGCGACGGGGCGTTGACGACTCCGAACGGGATGTGAACGCTGGGCGTGGCCGGTGCGGTGCCGTTCAGGTGGGAGACCTGGTCGTCGAAGAAGATGTGTGGATCCAGGGCGCTGATGACGGGAGCCTTGTCGATGCCGCCGAGGAAGAAGGCGTCGTTCACCCGCAGCCCCCACTGTTTGAGGCTCCGCACGGCCCGCTCGTGTGCGGGGGCGTCCCGAGCGGTGACCAGGGACACGCGAAGGCGGGGCTGGTATCCGGGATCGTTGCGGCGCTCGTCCTCCTCACGGCGCTGGATGCGGTTGATGCCGGCGAGGAATGCGCTGAGCGGTCCTGGGTCGTGGGGTGTGGTCGCGTTGCGCGCCTCGTGCGCACGGAACGCGTCGATGCCGGCGCTCTGGTAGATCCGCTCGGCCGCGTCACCCGCCACCACCCCGTCGAAGTCGAACGCGATGCGCAGTTCGGGGTCTGCCTCGTCGTCGATCCGCGCCGTCTCGAGCACGTGCCCCGCCGGCATCCCGTCCGCCACCGCCTCGCGAACGTCCGGCCCGTGGGCCGACAGGAACAACGACATGTTCAGTGCCGGCATGAACCGGTGTGACGGGCGTCCCTGCCGGAAGACGGCCCGGCTGATGGGCAGGCCGTGCGCTTCGATCGAGCGCATGACCCGCAGGCCGGTGTCCGGGTCGTTCCGCGACAGGATGATGACCTCGACCAGCGGATCGGACGGCTCCGCGAGGTCGTTCAACGACAGCAGGCGCCGGACGAAGGGGAAGGCGACCCCCTTGGCCAGGACGTCCTCCACGTGGGCCTCTTGGTGGGCCCGGTAGGCGTCCTCTCCGCGCTCTCGGAACACCGCATCGCAGTCGGTGAGGTCGAACAGCGCACTGGAGGCGATCCCCACCACCAGGCGTCCGGACAGGTCGTACCTCATGACACCCCCTGCCGGCGCGCGCAGTGTTGGGGTGGTTATCTCCCCGGTGCGCATGTCGAAAACATGTGCGACCCCTGCTTGGTGGCGCCGGCCGGTCACCCGGTTCGTTTGCCGTCCGGTTCCGGCTCGTCGCCGCGATCGGGGAGCCTGGGGTGGCGGTCGCCGGCGGTGGCCTTGGCCACCATCTCGGCCAGCAGCCTGCAGGCGCGGGCGATCTCCTCCTGGGTCTGGTTGCGCTGGCTGACGGCTGCCGCGACCAGCAGCGCGGTCAGCGAGGAGGAACCGTTGAACGCCTGCAGGGTGATCATGTTGGTGAGCAGGTCATGACCGGCGAACGGGCCCGAGCCGCGGGCTGCGGCCACGATGGCGAACGTCGACACGGACAGGGCGCAGAGCGCGGCCCCGGCCAGCTGGAAGCGGAAGGCCGCCCAGATGAGCAGCGGGAAGCCGAGGAAGATGAGCGGCGTGCTGCTGGTTTCGAGGAGGCCGACGAAGACGGTCGCCGCCAGGAGCAGCAGTGCCTCCGCCCAACGCGAGGGCCGCACGCCCTTCGGCAGGCGCGCGAAGCGCAGGACGAGCAGGACGGGCGTCACCACCAGTACGCCCATGGCGTCGCCCGTCCACCACACCGACCACGTCGGCCAGAATTGCCCGGCGCTCAGCGCACCGGAGAGCGCCAGGGTCGCGCTGCCCACCGTCGCGCTGACCAGCATCCCGGTGAGCGCACCGAGGAAGACCAGCCCCAGGACGTCCTGCAGTCGGTCCAGTTCGGTACGGAACCCCGTGCGACGCAGCAGTGCGTACGAGCAGACGGGCGCGAGGGTGTTTCCCGACACGATCGCGAGAACGGCGGGGATCGACGGGCCGAGCGGCACGTTGACCAGGAACGCGCCCAGCGCGATCCCGGGCCAGACCCGCAGGCCGCGCACGAGCAGGCTCGCCAGGGCGATGCCGGTCGGCGGCCACAGGGGGGTGACCTGGCCCCCCACCAGTTGCTGGACCAGTCCCAGCGTGGCCGAGCCGTAATACAGCGCGGCGACGGCGCAGACCTCCAGGGCGGCCAGGCCGGCCCGCCGGAGCCGTTCAGGCCGCGCCGCACTCATCAGGCGACACCTCCGCATCGACATCGCCCCGAAGTCCATCATCCGTCGGATCCCCCGGATCCTCCACGGCGCGGTCGGGCCCGATGCGCGGCACGGGCATCAGAGCCGCGGGGTGCGCAGGGCGAGGATGGCCAGGTCGTCGTGACCGTCGCTGGGGTGGTGATCGGCCAGGACCTGGACGAACTCCTGCAGGGGCAGGGAGGCGTACGCGGTGGCCAGACCGGCGAGCTGGGCGAGGCTCTCGTCGACGGGGCGTTCGGGATGTTCGACCAGCCCGTCCGTGAAGAAGACCACGGTGGTGTCCGGGGGCAGGTGGCGGGAATGGTCGGGGCGGGGCTGCTCGGGGTCGACCCCCAGCGGCACTCCGGGCTCGGCGAAGAGGTACTCCGCCGGGCGGCCGGGCGTGATCAGCAGGGGTGGGAGGTGGCCCGCGGTGCTCCAGTGGAGTCGCCAGCCCGGTTCTGCTTCCTCGGGTTCGATGCGTGCCAGGGTCGTGGTGGTGACGGGATTGCTCGTGATGGCCTGGAGGG